>NZ_JBQQBZ010000099.1:0-902 GCF_052245655.1 Streptomyces sp. 4N509B | reverse complement strand
GAGCCTTTTCCAACCTCAGGCTGCGGGCCTCAGGTGAAGTGCGAGGACGGCTTTGACCAGGTTGGTTATGCGGGGCGTGCTGCATCGCAGCTTCCGCAGGAGCCGCCAGGACTTCAACGTGGCGACGGCTTGTTCTCCCAAGGCTCGGATCTTCGCGTGGGAGCGGTTGTGGGCCTGCTGGCCGGCCGACAGCTTCTCCCACCGTCCCCAGTAGGGCACGCGGATGGTGCCGCCGGCACCCCGATATGCCTTGTCGGCCCAGCACGGCAGGTTCACGCTGGTCAGCGTCTCGATGATGCCGTGGGTGCGGGCGGCGCGGATGTCGTGGACCGCTCCGGGCAGAGCGGGCGAGGCCCACAGCAGGCGTCCGAACGGATCGGCAAGGACTTGGACGTTCATGCCGTGCTTGTGATGTTTGCCCGAGTAGTAGGGCCGGTCGGCGGCGATGCGGTCGATGGGCAGCAGCGTCCCGTCCAGGATCACGAACGCCTTGGCCGACGCGGTCTTCATCGCCGTGGCGAGCTCGGGTGCGTGGGAGGCGAGTACCTCCACAGCCTCGGTGACGTACCGGTAGGCCGTGGTGGTACCGACACCGAAACCGGCTGCGAGCTGGGCGTAGGTGTGGCCGCACCGCAGATGGGCCAGGACCAGCAGAGCCTGCCGGCCTGCCGGGAGGCGCCGCCATCGGGTCCCGCGCTCCACACGCCCAGCGGTCAGCAGGCCCGACAAGTAGCGGAGAGCAGAACTGGACAGATCGATCCCCGATGGGTAGACAAGCATGTGAAGCTCCGGGCGGACAGGTTGATCTTGGTCGACAACCCATCTACCAGGAGCTTCACCCCTTCCCGCACCCAGCCCCCACCTCAACGCCCCACGGCCTCAGACAGGTTGGAAAAGGCTCA
>NZ_JBQQBZ010000098.1:0-973 GCF_052245655.1 Streptomyces sp. 4N509B | reverse complement strand
CGAACTGCCACTGCTGCTGCGCCTGGTCGTTGCGCGACCACTGCGTGATCCGCGCCCCGTCGTTCGTCGCCAGGTTGTACACGTCCAACGCCTTGCCGCTGTTCCGGTTCACCAGCACGTACCAGGCACTGGTGTCGACGGTCGCGGCCGCGGCGGGCGTGGCGCCGAGCATGGCCGTGAGGCTCGCCAGGAGGGACACCACCACGGACACGATCACCGCGCCCAGCCGCCGCCTTCGCCCGAGCCAGCCGCGCGACGGTGCGGCCGTCCGCGTCCGCCGCGGGACCGCGGGCACCTCTTTCGTCCTGGTCATGGGAGTGCTCCATTCGTGGGTCGGGGCCGGCCGCGCTGTCGTCCGCGCGGGGGCCGCCGGATGAGGGATGCCGCCTGCGTTCGCCGGTGTTCCGGTCGTCGTCCACCCGTCCGGGGCACCCGCTGCCGTCGCCAGGCGGCCGCGACGGCAGCGGGGTGCACCGGCTTCCCGGGGGTCCGGGACGGTCTCCCGGGAAGCCGGCCGTGGGACGGACGCGCCGCTCGGGGAGGGGGACCGTGCCGGCTCAGCCGACGCGCATCAGCGCCCACTGCTGGTTGGCGCCGCCCCAGTCGGCGTACTGGACGATGTTGGCGCCGTCGTTGGTCGCCGCGCCCTGCACCTCCAGCGCCTTGCCGCTGTTGACGTTGATCAGGCGGACGTACCCGTCCGTCTGGATGACGGCGCGGAACTGCTGGTTGGTGGTGTTGTTGTCGGACCACTGCACGATGTTGGCGCCGTCGGCGGTCGAGAAGTTGTAGACGTCGAGCACCTTGCCCGAGTGTCTGGACCTCAGCCGGTAGGAGCCGTTGCCCGAGTCGACGAACTGCCACTGCTGCTGCGCCTGGTCGTTGCGCGACCACTGCGTGATCCGCGCCCCGTCGTTCGTCGCCAGGTTGTACACGTCCAACGCCTTGCCGCTGTTCCGGTTCACCAGCACGT
>NZ_JBQQBZ010000097.1:0-993 GCF_052245655.1 Streptomyces sp. 4N509B | reverse complement strand
GGCCACCACCGCGCTGGCCCGGGTGGGGAACCTGCTCAACCAGGAGACCCGCTACCTCCACCAGGGCGGCCACCTCCACCAGGCGCACCTGCGGCTCCTGGCCCGCCTGGAGGAGGCGATCGAGGCGGTGGAGGACGTCGCGGTGCGGCTGGTGCGGGAGCCGAGGTGATCGTCAAGCCGATCCAGGTGCGTGACGTCGCCTACAAGACCGTCCGCTACCTCTTCGGACCCGGCCGCCACAACGAACACACCGACCCCCACCTGGTCGCCTCATGGAATGGCTTCGCCCCCGACCCGGGCCGCCACCCCCAACGCCACACCGTCGGCACACTCACCGCCCAGTTGGACGTCCCCATCAAGGCCCTGCCCAAGCACATGCGGCCCGAGGTGAAATACCTCCACATCCCCCTCCGCGCCGCACCCGACGACCGGCACCTCACCGACGACGAATGGGCCGGCGTCGCCCGCCGCGTCCTCCACGCCGCCCGCCTCCAACCCGAAGGCGACGACCAGGCGTGCCGCTGGATCGCCGTCCGGCACGCTGAGGACCACATCCACCTCCTGGCCACCCTCGTCCGCCAGGACGGCCGCACCCCCGACCTGCCGCGCCGGTACATCCAGGCCATGCGCCGCGAGGTCGACCGCATCGAAACAGACCTCGGCCTACGCCGCCTCAAACGCGGCGACGGCACCGCCGCAAAGCGCCCCAGCCACCGCGAACACTTCCAAGCCCACCGCACCGGCACCACCCCCGTAAGCATCCGGCTGCGCACCGCCGTACGCCGCGCCCTGGCCGCCTCCACCACCGTCGACGAACTCTCCACCCACCTCGCCGACCACGGTGTGCTCATCCGCATCGCCCGCAAACCCTCCGGCGCCATCCGCGGCATCACCTTCGCCCACCAACCCACCAACGGCCAGCACCCCGTGTGGTACTCCGGCAGCCGCCTGGCCCCCGACCTCTCCCTCCCCAAGATCCTCAACCGACTCACC
>NZ_JBQQBZ010000096.1:0-1016 GCF_052245655.1 Streptomyces sp. 4N509B | reverse complement strand
AGGGTGGCGTAGGTGCGGGTTTCGAGGATTTCGGGGCGGCCGTAGAAGATGATGACGGCTTGGACCATGTAGAAGGCGAAGGAGACGGTGCCCAGCCAGACCATGAGGCGGCTGCGGAGCCAGCCGGCCCCGAACCGGCCCGTGACGGGGGTGGTGGTGGCGGCCAGGTCGCTGGCGGCGGCGGCGCAGATGATCATGCTGACGGGGATGATGGTGGCCAGGCTGAAGCCGTAGGGGTCGGGGAGGGCCAGAGCGGCCCAGTAGCCCAGGGCGAACAGGGCGGTGGCGGGGGCCAGGCCGACGCGGCGGGGCCAGCGTCCGGCCGCGACGATGCGGGCCAGGACCATGCCCAGGACGAACTCGAACAGGCGGGGCGGGGCGAAGTACAGGCCGAACCACTGCTGGTTCAAGGTGAGGTCCAGGCCGGGGATCGCGGCGCCGCCGATGAGGTACTTCGTGGTCAGGGCCATACCGGCGACGCCGGCGGCCATCACACCCGCCCACAGCCACAGCGCCCGTTCCGGGATGCGGCGGACCAGCAGGATGAAGGCGGGGAAGAGAGCGTAGAAGAGGAGTTCCGCGCACAGCGTCCAGGACGGGTGGTTCACGCTGAAGATGACGGTCGGGTCGTTGGTGAAGGTGTGGACCAGGAACAGGTTCGGCAGCCAGGTCTCCACCGGCCCGGAGGACGCCCACAACCACATCGCCAGGATCCACACCACGACGTGGTTGGGGTAGATCTTCAACACCCGACGCCGCCAGAACGACGTCGCCCGGCCCCCCGGAGCCCACGACCACGTCAACACGAAGCCACTGAGCACGAAGAAGAACGACACCCCGATGTTCCCCGCCGGCGCGAAGAAGTCCGCCAACCTTGTCGCCGTGTCCGCGTCAGCGAAGAAACTGACCGGCGACGTCATGTCCAACGGACTCACCAACAACGTCGCATGCGCCAAGAACACCAACAACGCCGCCAGGAACCGCAACCCCGTCAACGACGGCAACGGCACCCGTCT
>NZ_JBQQBZ010000095.1:0-1076 GCF_052245655.1 Streptomyces sp. 4N509B | reverse complement strand
CAGCCACGGCGCGCGAGATCCCTGGCCAGGTCGCTGGGGGCCGCTTCATGGGAGGGGCGGATGTCCTCGGCGATCCGCGCGAACTCGATGCCCAGGTCGTTGGTGAACCGCCGCGGCAGCAGGGCGTCCGCGGTGAACGGCGTCTCGTCGGTGGAGGCGCGGTTCCAGGACTCGGGTGAGGGCGGCCGAGGCGCTCGCCGCGTGACGTCGTCCATCAGGCGGGTGGGCGGGGTCGGGGGCATCGTCGCGGTGAGAGCCTCCGCTGCCGCGCACGACACCAGGAGTGCCTGAAGCCGCTGCTGGACCCGCTGTGCCGACTGGGGGCGCCGGTCGGGATCGCGCTCCAGTAGTTCGGCGACGAGCGCGGTCACCTCCGGCGGCAGTCCGGGGCGGAACGCGTCGAGGGGCGGGGCCTCCTCGTCGAGTTTGCGCCGCACGACCGCGATGCTGTTGTGCCCGGTGAAGGGCGGCCGGCCGGCGAGCATCGCGAAGAGCATCCCACCGAGTGCGTACAGGTCGGAGCGCTCGTCGCCGCGCTCCGTGAGGAACTGCTCCGGTGCGCCGAACTCCGGCGTTCCGGCCGGGGCCAGTTGGGAGGAGCGCGCCACGGTGAACGCGGCCTGGACGAACCCGGCGATCCCGAAGTCGATGACCTTCACCAGCCCGTCGCCGGTGAGGACGACGTTGTGGGGCTTGATGTCGTAGTGGATGACCCGGGCCCGGTGGGCGGCCTCCAGCGCGGCGCAGACGCCGCTGGCGATGGCCAGGGCACGTGTCAGGGGGAAGGGGCTCTCGGCCTGGAGACGCGCTGTGAGCGTCTGGCCGTCCACCTTCTCCATGACCAGGAACAACACGTCCTCGTGGACGCCCCGGTCGTACAGGGCGGCGACGTTGGGGTGGACGATCTGGGCAGCGGCGACCGCCTCGCGCTCGAACCGCCGGGGCAGGTCGGTCTGGGCGATCCCGTCGAGATCCAGCAGCTTGAGCGCGACCTCACGGCGGAGCTCGCGATCCCGCGCGGCCCACACCTCGCCCATGCCACCCCGGCCCAGACGGCTGATCAGCTCGTAACGGTC
>NZ_JBQQBZ010000094.1:0-1170 GCF_052245655.1 Streptomyces sp. 4N509B | reverse complement strand
GCGGACCTCCCGCATCCTCGGCTGGATCTCGGCGGCATCAGGACTGCTGACTTCGGCAACGCTGCTGCTACTCCTGGTCACCGGTCACACTGAGGCCGTCGTCCCCGTCGCCGTCCTCGGCGCGGCCCTCGCCGGGGGCACCGCCGTTACTGTCAACATCCGAATCCAGCGCTGAGTCCTGCCTGCGAGTGCCGCGATGGCTGGCAGCGTTACCCGAGGGCGCGGCCCTCGGGCTTCTTGGGGATCGTTGTCGTATGCGGCCGGACCCTCTCCTGGATGGTGTGCGGCGTGGTGCTCGCAGCCTGATGGCGTTGGTGCTGCTGGGCGAGTTGGTCGCGGAGGCGCCAGAGGAGTAGGGCGGCCGGGTCGTCGGCGTCGACGAGCCCGCTCCCAGCGTCGCTCGTGGTGATCAATGGTTCGACCTTGATGCCTGTGAGGTGGGCCTGGTGGAGGGTGGTGGCGAGGGCAAACCAGGCGGGGTCGCTGGTGATGCGGCCGATTGACTGGGGGAGGAGTGTGCGGAGGCGGGTTTTCCAGAGGCGGGCGATGCCTGGGTTAGGTGCTGCCGTGGCGATGGCGGTGAGGGGTTGGGTGGCTGTGTGGTGGTAGGCGGTGCGGAGGTGGACCAGGGTCTGTCGGGCTGCTTGTTCTTGTTGCTGGTGGTGGTGGGCTTGGTGCCAGCGGGCGATGGCGATGGTGGCGGCGATGGCGGTGCAGAGTAGCCAGGCGGCGGGTTCGGGGGCGGCGGGGGTGTGGGTGAGGTGGTCGGCGAGTTCTCGGAGGGCGTGGCCGGCCTGGTAGTCGGCTTGCCTGCGGGTGCGGGTGGCGCGTTCGAACGCAGTGGCGGCCTGGCGGAGGTGGGCGCGGCCGGGGGCGGGTGCGGTTTGGGCTGCGGCGTCGAGGAGGGTGCCGAAGGCGTGGATGTGGTCGGTGGCGGTCTGCTCGTCCGCGTGGGTCAGGGTGGTGGGGAGGGTGTCGAGGTGGCGGGCGGCGTGGCGCCAGGGGTCGTGGGGGTGGTAGTTGGTGGTGAGGTGGTGGGCTGCGGTGAGTCGGTTGAGGATCTTGGGGAGGGAGAGGTCGGGGGCCAGGCGGCTGCCGGAGTACCACACGGGGTGCTGGCCGTTGGTGGGTTGGTGGGCGAAGGTGATGCCGCGGATGGCGCCGGAGGGT
>NZ_JBQQBZ010000093.1:0-1212 GCF_052245655.1 Streptomyces sp. 4N509B | reverse complement strand
GCGTTGCGCCTCGGGGGTGGGGGTGGTCTGGTGGGGCTTGACGACGTGGTGGGGCGTCGGCGGGTGATCGATCCCGCGACGGTCGAGGGGTGGGCGGCGGCCAGTGGGCCGGCGATGCCGGAGCGGGTGGACCCTTCGTTGGTGCCGGAGTTCACCGGTGACCTGGCGTTGCTGGAGACGGCGCGGGGCCTGTTGGCGAAGGACGCGGACGAGCTGCGGGACATCGGCGGGGACGTCCACGCCAGGTTCCAGGGGTTGTCCGCGTTCTACCAGGCGCCGGAGGCCGGGCAGTTGTTCGCCTCCACCCAGCCGGTGCGTGACCGCGCGGACGACTTCGCCACCCAGCTGGAGGCCGTCGTCTCCGCCCTGGCCACCTACGCGGAGGAGATCCGCCCGCTGGTCGAACGCCTCAACACCCTCCGTCTGGAGGCCGCCGCGTTCACCGACACCATCGCGGGGGACGACGACTGGAACGCCGACGGTGACCTGGTGGAGCGCAACAACAGCCTCCTGTCGCAGATCTCCACCACGGTGGCGGAGTTCTGGGCGGCGGAACGGCACTGCGCCAACACCATCAGCGCGCTGGTGGGCGGCACCCGGTGGCGGGTGGACGACGGCTCGGGCGCCGAGGGCATGTACGGGCTGTCGGTTCAGGACATGGCCCAGGCCGCCCAGACCCCGTGGGGGTCGGTGGTGGAGGAGAAACGCCAGTGGTACGAGATCGGCCACCACCTGAAGTCGTTCGTGTGGGACGGCATCGTCATCGACGGCATCGTGGGCACCTTCCAGGGGCTGGGCGCGCTGCTGCCGTGGAACGACGGCGCGGCCGAGGCGTGGCGGGGCCTGGGACAGCTCGCCACCGGGCTGACCACGATCGGCGCGCTGGCCGCCACCGCCGACGACCTCGGCCTGCTGCCCGACAGCCCGGTGACGGACTGGATGAGCGACTCCCGCGACGCCGCCGTCGACACCGCGCAGGCCATGGTCGCCTGGGACACCTGGGAGGAGAACCCCGCCCGCGCCGCCGGCGCCCTGACGTTCAACGTCCTGACCACCGCCGCCAGCCTCGGCACCGGCACCGCCGCCGTCGCCACCGGAGCAGCAGCCCGCACCGCCTCGACCGCAGCCCGCGCCGCCACCCACGCCGGCCGCGCCCTCGACCCCATGACCCACGTCGCCCGGGGCACCTCCGCCGCGTTCTCGGCCCTGCGC
>NZ_JBQQBZ010000092.1:0-1295 GCF_052245655.1 Streptomyces sp. 4N509B | reverse complement strand
CCGGCTGGCTCCGCAGCCGCCTCATGGTCTGGCTGGGCACCGTCTCCTTCGCCTTCTACATGGTCCAAGCCGTCATCATCTTCTACGGCCGCCCCGAAATCCTCGAAACCCGCACCTACGCCACCCTGCCCGCCCTCGTCCTCCTGGCAGCCCTCTTCCTGGCCAACCTCCTCGCCGCCTGGCTCCTCTACCGCCTCGTCGAACTCCCCGTCATGCGCCGCTGGAGCCGCCCCCGCACCACCACCACCACCCAACCCACCACCCCCCAACCCACCACCGACACCAACAAAGCCCCCACCGTCCCCGCCTAACACCACCACCCGCCGACCGAACACCCCCCGCCGCCCGACCACCGACCCCCACCAGTGCTCGGGCGGCCAACGTCACGCCGCGCCGCGAACAACGACGACCGAGCACCGCGCATGGTGCAACAGAGCCCGACTGACCGACCCCAAAAGCAGCTTGAGGAAACCACCCCGCCCCCTGGCACCCACCACCACCAACGGGGCCGTCCTACTCGCCTCGATCAAGGTCTCACGGGGCTCACCACTCACCACCTCCTGACGGACCACGACGTCGGGATACCTCTGGCCACGACCCGCGAGCACCTGGGCCAGCACACGCTCCGCACTCTCCACATCCGGACCCACCACCCCACGCTCCGGCCGCGCCGCATGCACGGCCACAACCCCCACCCCCCGCAGCGCCGCCTCGGCGAAAGCGAACTCGACCGCCTTCTCCCCGCCGGGAGCACCGTCGACCCCCACAACGATCGGCCCCGCACCACCAGGCTCCCCACGCACCACCATCACCGGACACTCACTGTGAGCGGCCAGCGTTTCCGCCGTCGACCCCAACAACATGCCGCTGAAACCCCCCACCCCCCGGCTACCGACGACCACCAGACCAGCGGCATGCGACTCACCCACCAACATCGGCACCGTGCCACCGGTCAACACCGTCTCGGTGACCTCCACCCCAGACACCCCACCCCGCGCACGCCGCGCGGCCTCCTCCACCAGGCGATCAAGCGGCGACAGATCCAACGGCGGCACATACGTAGCCGCGACCGGCCTGCGGAAGACATGCACCACACGAAGCGCCGCACGCCGCCACCGAGCCTCCCAGGCGGCCTGAAGCACCGCGGCATCGCTCGACGGCGAACCGTCCACGCCGACGACAACCAGGTTGCCCACCGCTCCTCCCACCACTCACCTCAGCTCCCAGCTTCACCCCAGCCCGACACCGCCGCCAGCCGGAGACAGCCGCCCCCTCCAAACCCTCAAGCCCCGGCC
>NZ_JBQQBZ010000091.1:0-1342 GCF_052245655.1 Streptomyces sp. 4N509B | reverse complement strand
CGGTGAGTTGGCGGGGTTGGTGCGGGAGTTCCCGTTGCGGGAGCGGCTGCACGGGTTGTTGATGGTGGCGTTGTACCGGTCGGGGCGGCGGGAGGAGGCGTTGGGGGCGTACCGGGTGGCGCGGGGGCATCTGGTGGCGGAGCTGGGGTTGGAGCCGGGGCCGGAGTTGCGGGAGTTGGAGCGGCGGATCCTGGCGGGTGAGGAGTTGGAGCCCGTCCCCGACGCGACGGCGACGCCTGCGGTGACGGTGCCGGCGCAGCTGCCGGCGGACGTCGTGGGGTTCGTGGGGCGGGAGGGGGAGCTGCGGGAGCTGGACGGGCTGATGGCCGGTGTGGGCGGGAGAGGCGGGGCCCTGGCGGTGGTGGCGGGGACGGCGGGGGTGGGGAAGACGGCGTTGGTGGTGCGGTGGGCGCACCGGACGCGGGAGCGTTTCCCCGATGGTCAGCTCTACGTCGACCTGCGCGGGTACGGGCCCGAGGCGCCGGTGTCGGCGGAGGACGCGTTGAGCGGTTTCCTGCGGGCGCTCGGGGTGGAGGCGGCGGCGGTGCCGCGGGACGTGGCGGAGCGGTCGGCGACGTTCCGGACGTTGCTGGACGGCCGGCGGATGCTGGTGGTGCTGGACAACGCCCGCAGCGTGGAGCAGGTCCGGCCGCTGCTGCCGGGGAGTTCGAGCTGCTTCACGGTCGTGACGAGCCGGGACGCGCTGGCGGGGCTGGTGGCGCGGGAGGGCGCGCACCGCATCGTCCTCCATCGCATGCCGTTGGGGGACGCGCGGGGTCTGTTGGCGGGGTTGTTGGTGGAGCGGGCGGCGCGGGAGCCGGGTGCGGTGGACGCGTTGATCGAGCGGTGTGCGCGGCTGCCGTTGGCGTTGCGGATCACGGCGGAGCTGGCGCGGTCGCAGCCGGGGCGGGGGCTTGGGGAGTTGGCGGAGGAGTTGGCGGATCGGCAGGGGGCGTTGGACCTGTTGGATCTGGACGGGGATCCGTACACGGCGGTGCGGGCGGTGTTCTCCTGGTCCTACCAGCGGCTGGAGCCGTCTGTCGCGCGGGTCTTCCGGCTGCTGGGGCTGCATCCGGGGCATGACACGGACGTGTACGCGGTGGCGGCGTTGGCGGGTGCGGGGGTGCGGCGGACGCGGCGGGCGTTGGAGGTGCTCGTGCGGGCGCATCTGGTGGACCAGGTGGCGGGCGGTCGGCGGTACCAGCCGCATGACCTGCTGCGGGCGTACGCGGCCGAGCTCGCCGCCGAGACCGACGGCCCCACCGAGCGGGCCGAGGCCCTGGCCCGCCTGCTGGACTACTACCTGGCCACCGCCTCCAGCGCCCTGGACGCCATCGCGCCC
>NZ_JBQQBZ010000090.1:0-1380 GCF_052245655.1 Streptomyces sp. 4N509B | reverse complement strand
CGGGACTGTAAAACGAGCGGTGTATCCCGATCATGGAAGATGCACCTGTGACCAGCGAGAACATGTCCAAGAGCGGTCCGATCGAGGCGGCTGGGGTCCAGCCGTCGGCCGCGGTGGAACAGCGGTTGATCGACCAGCTCGTTGACCGTGCCCAGGCTGAGGGCCTGCAGCTGACCGGTGAGGGCGGGCTGCTCCAGCAGCTGACCAAGCGGCTGCTGGAGTCCGCCCTCGAGGGCGAGATGACCGATCACCTTGGCTACGACAAGCACGACGTGGCCGGCAGGAACGGCGGGAACAGCCGCAACGGCACCCGTCCCAAGACCGTGCTGACCGATGTCGGCCCGGTGGAGATATCGGTGCCCCGCGACCGGGAGGGTTCCTTCGAGCCGAAGATCGTCAAGAAGCGGCAGAAGCGCCTGACCGGGGTGGACGAGATCGTGATCTCGCTGGCCGCGAAGGGCCTGACGACCGGGGAGGTCCAGGCCCACCTGGCCGAGGTCTACGGCGCCGAGGTCTCCCGCCAGACGATCTCCACGATCACCGACAAGGTCCTGGACGGCATGGCCGAGTGGCAGAACCGGCCGCTCGATCCGGTCTATCCGGTCGTCTTCATCGACGCCATCCATGTGAAGATCCGCGACGGCCAGGTCGCCAACCGCCCGGTCTACGTCGCCCTGGCCGTCACCAGCGAGGGCACCCGCGAGATCCTGGGGCTGTGGGCCGGTGATGGCGGCGAGGGCGCCAAGCACTGGCTGCAGATCCTCACCGAACTCAAGAACCGCGGCGTCCAGGACGTGCTGATGCTCGTCTGCGACGGGCTCAAGGGCCTGCCCGACGCGGTCGGCACCGTCTGGCCGGCCACCATCGTCCAGACCTGCGTGGTCCACCTGCTGAGGGCCTCCTTCCGCTACGCGGCCCGCCAGGACTGGGAGAAGATGGCCAAAGCGCTCAAGCCCGTCTACACCGCCCCGACCGAGGACGCCGCCCTGGAGCGGTTCACCGAGTTCGCCGACACCTGGGGCAGCAAGTATCCGGCGGTCATCCGGTTGTGGGAGAACGCGTGGGCGGAGTTCACTCCATTCCTGCGGTTCGACGCCGAGATCCGCCGCATCGTCTGCACCACCAACGCGATCGAGAGCGTGAACGCCCGCATCCGCCGCGCGGTCAAGGCCCGCGGCCACTTCCCCAACGAGCAAGCCGCCCTGAAGTGCGTCTACATGGCCATCATGTCCCTGGACCCCACCGGCACCGGCCGCAAGCGCTGGACCAGCCGCTGGAAGACCGCCCTCAACGCCTTCGACATCACCTTCGACGGCCGCCTCACCGCAGCTCGCCACTAATCCCCACACAACTCACATACACCGTTTATTTGACAGACCC
>NZ_JBQQBZ010000009.1:0-187345 GCF_052245655.1 Streptomyces sp. 4N509B | reverse complement strand
TTGACCGACCGGCCCCCCCCTCCCCCCCGCACCCCTTGCCCCCCCCCCCACACGCCGTCGGGCAGGCCGACGTCGGCCGGGCGCAGCAGCTCACGGCGGCGGCGGAGGAAGTCGGCGAGCCCGACGCGGTCGATCACGCCCCCAGTATCGGCCGCGCCGGCCGGCCCATCCAGGGACTGTCCCTCCCTGGATGGCGCGTGCCTGCCGTCGCTGCCCGGCGACACGGACAGTGGCGCCATGACACCAACCGCAACTCCAAGCCCAACTCCAACCCCAACGCCGACTCCCGCCCCGACGCCGCACCTGGCCACCCGCCGGCTGGGCCTCACCGGTCCCCTCGTCACCTCCCCCGGCCTCGGCTGCATGAGCCTGTCGGGCGCCTACGGCCCCTCGGACGACGACGAGGGCGTGCGCGTCGTGCGCGCCTACCTGGACGCCGGCGGCACCCTGCTGGACACCGGCGACTTCTACGGCTCGGGCCACAACGAGTGGCTGATCCGGCGCGCGCTCTCCGGGCGGAGCCGTGAGGAGGTCGTGCTCTCGGTCAAGTTCGCGGCCCTGCGCGGCCCCGACGGCAGCCTCGGCGGGTACGACGCCCGTCCCGCCGCGGTGCGGAACTTCCTGGCCTACTCGTTGCAGCGTCTGGGCACCGACCACGTGGACGTCTACCGCCCCGCCCGGCTCGACCCGGCCGTTCCCGTCGAGGACACCGTCGGCGCGATCGCCGAACTGGTCGACCAGGGCTACGTGCGCCACATCGGCCTCAGCGAGGTCGGCGCCGAGACGATCCGCCGCGCCGCGGCCGTCGCGCCGATCTGCGACGTGCAGATCGAGTACTCGCTGCTCAGTCGCGGCATCGAGGACGAGATCCTGCCCGTCTGCCGCGAACTCGGCATCGGCGTCACCGCCTACGGCGTCCTCGGCCGCGGCCTGATCGGCGGCAGCGGCACCCTCGACGGCATCCGAAGGGTGTCACCGCGCTTCCAGGGCGCCAACCACGAGCACAACAGCTCCCTCGTCGCCCCGCTTCACGAGCTGGCCGCGGCGAAGGGCGTCTCCGTCGCGCAACTCGCGATCGCCTGGGTCACCGCCCGGGGAGAGGACGTCGTGCCGCTCGTCGGCTCGCGGAACCTGGAGCAGGTCGCCACGTTGGTCGACAGCGGCCGCGTGTCGCTCACCCCCGAGGAGATCGCGCGGATCGAGGAGCGGATCCCCCGCGGCGCGGCCCGCGGCGACCGGTACCCCAGCCACCTGATGGCCGAGCTGGACAGCGAGCGCTGACGCGCGGGGCCGGGCGTTCGACCGACGACGGAGAGGCCCCGCCGTGACGGGCCCACTCCGGACCCACCCGCCGGCGTCGGGGAGGGTGGCGGGGCGGCGTCGGCGACCGTAGAGTGCCGCTGGCGCCGTTCCGCGCCCGACCCTCGTTCCGGTGCTCACGCCACCGGCGTCGTGGGGGTAAAGGGGACCGTCGAGTTCTCGGGACGCCGGTCACCCGCTCCGAACCCGCGGCGGGTCGACGGAAGCGTGGGTTCCGCGGCCGTGTCGCGTTCGGGAGTACGAGGATGACCAGGCAGAAGTCGTTCAAGGCACGGGTCCGTGCCCGGATGGACAAGACGGGCGAGAGCTACACGGCCGCCCGCCGCCAGCTGCTGGCGGACTCCGCCAGCTCCACGACGGAGACGGGATCGCGGACGCCGGTCCGGCCCCTGACCAGGCGCATGTCCGACGACGCCGTGCGCGCCCGCACCGGGCGCGGGTGGGACGAGTGGTTCGCGCTGCTGGACGAGTGGGGCGCGCCCGCGCACTCGCACACCGAGATCGCCCGCTGGTTGGTCGAGAAGCACGCTCTCGGCGGCTGGTGGGCGCAGAGCCTGAGCGTGGGCTACGAGCAGGAACGAGGCATGCGCACGCCGTCACAGCACGTGGACGGAGCGTTCGCGGCGAGCGCGAGCAAGACGGTCAACGTCGCGGCCGAGCGCGTCTCCGAGGCGTTCACCGACCCCGCGCTGCGCGAGCGGTGGCTGCCCGGCGCCCGCATCGCGATCCGCACCAGCCGCCCCGGCAGGTCGTTGACGGCCGACTGGAACGACGGCGCCTCCCGGCTGTCGGTGTATCTCACGGTCCAGGGCGAGACGAAGACGCGGGTGGGCCTCCAACACCGCCGCCTGCCCGACGCCGCGACCGCGGAGCGGATGAAGACCCACTGGCGCTCCGCGTTCTCCCGCCTGGCGGCACTGCTGGAAGCCTGACCGCCCCCGCGCGGCTCGCCCCGGCGAACGAGGCCGGACACGCGCCAGGGGCCCTCTCCTCGCGAGGAGAGGGCCCCTGGTGTCTGTGGAGCTAAGGAGAATCGAACTCCTGACCTCTTGCATGCCATGCAAGCGCTCTACCAACTGAGCTATAGCCCCAGGTCCCGCTCCGCCTGTGGGCTTCTGCCCTGCGGCGGCGACGCCTACTGTACACGGCCGGGATGGTGCCGCGCACATCGAATGAAGGGCCGGGGCGGGTCAGACGCTGGCGAAGGAGTAGAAGCGTTTCAGCGCGCAGTGCTCGTCCAGCAGGCGGCCGTAGATCGGCTCACCCTCCAGCTCGCGGTAGACCTCGATGGGGTCGCCCTTGATGATCAGCGCGCGGGCGCACTCCACACACCAGTACTGGTAGGCGACGTTGATCGGCTGGAGGTCCCGGACGATCGGCGTACCGCAGCCACACCAGTCGCACTTCCTGCTGTGTGCACCCATTGGTTCAGCCACACCCTCGGTTGTGGGCCGCGCACGCTCGGCGAGCCCCTGCGTCAACGCCGATGGTCATTGCGGACGATTCTGCCACGACACCCCGACGGGCAGCAGCCGTCGATCCCGTCCCCGCGGGCAACGGAGACGGGATCGATATACGGCGTGACGTCGGTCACGTGCGCGGGCGCACCCGTGGACGTGGGTTCACACGACCACCGGCGATCACCGGTATGTCGGCTGCGTCTGGGCGTTCAGCTCGTCGAGGCGGACGTGGCGCGCGCTGTCGGTGCGCCGGTCGTCGATGCGCAACACGTCGAAACCGGCCTGCCCGTTGGAGTAGATGTGGCCGTTGTAGTAGTAGATCGACCAGGTGCCGCCGAAGGCCAGCTCGTCGGGGTTGACCGGCCCGCGGTCGAAGTGCGCGATCTCCACGGGGTCGGAGGAGTCGGTGAAGTCCACCACCGACAGGCCGCCCTGGTACCAGGCCTGGACCATGATGTCGCGGCCCCTGGCGGGTATCAGGGAGCCGTTGTGCGCCACGCAGTTCTCGGTGTCGGCCTGGTGGCGGGGGATCTTGAAGTACCCCTGGAAGTCCAGGTGGCGGCCGTCTCCCCGGCCCCTGATGTGGTAGATGCCGTCGGCGCCGAACTCCGGCCCGGTCTCCTCGTTGCAGGTCGCGCCGATGCCGCCGCCGAGTTCGTCGGTGAAGACGACCTTGCGGCCGTCCTGGCTGAAGGTCGCCGAGTGCCAGAACGCGAAATGGTCGGCGTCGGTGACCTGGTCGATGACGCGGGGCGCGGCCGGGTCGGAGATGTCCATCAGGATGCCGTCGCCCATGCAGGCGCCGGCCGCCAGGTCGAGCGCGGGGTAGGCGGTGATGTCGTGGCAGCCGGAGGTGGCGCTGCCGCGGTCGCTGCCGGGGAAGCCGCCGTCGGGGAAGAGCAGGTCGAAGCTGGCGAGTTCCGCGCGCTCCGGGGCGTGGCGCGGCACCTTCACGACGGAGATGCCGTCGTGCGGCGGCTGGCAGTCGGGGTAGTTGGCGTTCGGGCCGTAGGAGGAGACGTAGACGTACACGTTCCTGCGCTCGGGGACCAGCGTGTGGGTGTGCGAGCCGCAGGGGGTCTCGACGGCGGCGACGTAGCGCGGGTTGCGGATGTCGCTGATGTCGAAGACGCGGACGCCCTCCCAGGCGCTCTCGTTGGTGGCCGACAGCGAGCTCGCCGAGCAGGAGTCGTCGCTGAGGGAGAGGTCGACGGAGAGGAAGAGCAGGTCGCCGGAGACGCTGATGTCGTTCTGCGGGCCGTAGCAGAGCACCTGACTGACGAGCTCGGGGTGGCGGGGCCTGCTGATGTCGTAGACGGAGAAGCCGTCGTAGCTGCCGAGGAAGGCGTAGTCGTCCTGGAAGGCCAGGTCGCTGTTGGTGCCGGTGAAGGCCCCGAGGTCGGGCACGTTGGCGAGCAGCGAGATGTTGTCGCTGCTGCTGACGTCCTCGGTGCCCGACGCGGCGACGTCGGGCGCGACGACGGGGTCTGGCGCGGCCGACGCCGTGCCGGGCAGGATCAGGGAGGCGAGGGCGCACGTGGCGACGGCCAGGGTGGCGAGTCGGCGACGGGCACGGCTTGGGCGCTGTGGTGTTGTCACGTCGGTTCCCCCAAGGAGAGTTCCTTCGCTTCCGACTCTGCGTCACTATCCTGTCGCTTGTCTACGTGTCCACATCAATTTTGACTCGGGAGGCCCTGGTGACACACGGGTGCTGGCCAACGCGTCGCGGCCGTCTCGCCCTCAGGGCCGTCGTCCTCGCGGCGGTGCTCGCGGGAGGTGGCGCGTGCACGGGAGGCGGAGACGGGGACGGTGGCGCCACCGGCGCCGCGGAGGGGGAGAGCGGGGCGCCGGTCATCGCGCCCGGTGAGCCGGGCGCGCCGGCCGAGACGCTCTCGGCCGGGGAGGCGCGTGAGGCCGCCGAGGCGGCCGACCCCGAACCGAACGAGGCGGACCGGGCGTTCATGACGATGATGATCGCCCACCACGAGCAGGCCGTGGTGATGACCGACCTCGCCCTGGAGCACGCGGACGACGGCGACGTGCGACGGTTCGCCGAACGGCTCGACCTGGGGCAGGAGTCCGAGATCGAGGCGATGCGCTCGTGGCTGGACGCCAACGGCGGTGCCGCCGACCACGGCCACGACCACGGGGGCGGGGGCGAGGGCGACGGCGGGATGCCGGGCATGGCGAGCGAGGAGCAGCTGGCCGAGCTCCGGGCGGCGCGCGGCGAGGACTTCGACCGCCTCTTCCTCCGGTTGATGATCACCCACCACGAGGGCGCCGTGGTCATGGCGGACGACGAGGCCGCCTCCGGCAGCGACGAGTTCGTCCTCGGGCTGGCGAGCGACCTGGCCGCCACGCAGGGCCCGGAAATCGACCGCATGACCACGCTCCTCGACGAGCTCGGCTGAGGAGACCCCCGGCGCCCCGCCGCCCCGGTGCCGCCTATCGCCCCCGCGAGGCGGGCCGGGCGAGGAGGGCCACGGCGATGCCGGCCGCGGCGGAGGCCGCGGCGAGCGGCAGCAGGGTCCACCACGCGGCCTCGGCGGTGGAGAGGGTGGCCTCGGCCCGGTTCAGGAAGAGCGTGCCCACGGTGGCGGTCCCCACGACCATGCCGAGCTGCGTCATCGTGCCCGTCACCCCGCTACCGTCGCCCGCGTCCTCGGGACGGAGCGCGCCGAGGGCCCGCGTCAGCGTCGGGCTGTAGGCCAACGCGAAGCCGGCGCCGTTGACCGCGAAGAGGGTCAGCATGACCGGGCCGACCGCGTCGCCGCCGCCGTCACGCAGCATGAGCCCGACGGCCAGCAGCGCGCCCGCGCTCAGCAGCAGCCCGCCGGGGACGAGGACGTGCTGCCAGGCCGCCGGCACCGCCCGCCACAGCAGCGAGGCCAGCCCGAACGCGACCGCCGTCGGCAGGAACAGCAGCCCCGCGCTGAGCGGCCCGTACCCCAGTCCCCCCAGCGACTCGGGCCCCTGGAAGTGGAGGGACAGGGCGAACATGACCCCCGCGTTCAGGGCCATGACGAGCAGGATCAGGCAGGCCGCCAGGGGCATGCCGGGGCTCGCGAGCACCCGGGGCGACAGCAGCGGGGCGCCACCGCGGCGGGCCAGCCGCACGCTGTGCGCGACGAGGAGGCCGAGCAGCGCCGCGCTGCCGGCCAGCAGCGCCCAACACCACGCCGGCCAGCCCTCCTCCTGCCCCAGCACCAGCGGCAGCGTGAACGCCAGCACGGCGGCGCCGAGCAGCGACAGCCCCGGCAGGTCGAGCCCGCGGGCCCGCTCCCCGGCGGCGGGGCGGTCCAGCGGGACGACGCGGGCGGCCACCAGCAGCAGCCCGAGGCCCAGCGGCACGTTGACGAGGAAGACCGGGCGCCAGCTCCAGCCGAGGAGGTCGGCGCTGACCAGCACGCCGCCCACCACCTGCCCGGCGGCGGCGCCGGAGGCCAGGACCGCGGAGAACAGCGTCAGCGCGCGGGCGCGGCTCGCGCCCGTGAAGGTGCGTTGGATCAGGCTCAGCACCTGGGGCAGCATCAGGGCCGCGCTCGCGCCCTGGAGGAGGCGGAAGGTGACGAGTTGGCCCGTCGTGGCGGCGAGGCCGCAGGCGAGGGAGGTGGCGGTGAAGGCGGCGAGGCCGGTGAGGAACAGGCGCCCGGGGCCGTGCCGGCCGCCCAGCCGCGCTCCCGTGACGAGCAGCACGGCGTAGGTGATGGTGTAGCCGGCGATGACCAGTTGCAGCCCGGCGCCCGAGGCGCCGAGGTCGGAGCGGACGGTGGGCGCCGCGACGTTCACGATGAAGACGTCGAGCAGCGCCATGAACTGCGCGGCCAGGACCGTCGCGAGCAGCAGGCCGGGCCGGCGCGGCGCGGGGGACGCGGACGCGGTGCCGCGGCCGGGGTCCGGCCGCGTCGGGGTGGGTGTGGAGGCGGTTGTCGTCGTCACGGGGACCAGGCTCGGCGCTGAACGGTACGGGTGGTGAGAGCCCCGTGATACTGGTACTGGCAGCACCAGGAACCGGTGTGGCGAGGGCGGGGAACAGCCCGCAGGCTGGGGGCATGACGGCGGTGACGACGCATCAGCGGGAGCAGCGGGAGCGGCCCGCGCCTCAGCCGCGGCGCGGACAGCGGCGGCGGCCGGAGCTCGCGGCCTTCCTGCGCGGCAGGCGGGCCAGGATCCGTCCCGAGGAGGTCGGCCTGCCGCCGGGGCCCCGGCGGCGCACGCCCGGCCTGCGCCGCGAGGAGGTCGCGCAGCTCGCCGGCGTCGGGATCACGTGGTACACGTGGCTCGAACAGGGGCGGCCCATCAACGTGAGCCCGCAGGTCCTGGACGCGGTGGCGCGCACGCTGCGGCTGGACGGGCCGGAGCGGGAGCACCTCTACGACCTGGCCGGCGTGCCGCACGCCCGCCGGCCGGAGAGCGCCACCACGGCCGTCGGCGCCGAGGTGCAGGCCGTCCTCGACGCCCTCGACCCGGTGCCGGCCACGCTGTACAACGGGCGCTACGACGTGCTCGCGTTCAACGCCGCGTACTGGTCCCTCTTCTTCAGCACCGCCTGCCCGGGGACGCTGCGCGCCAACGCGCTGTGGGCGCTCTTCACCGGCGAGCCCTCCCGGTGCCCGCTGGTACACCGGGAGGAGGAGCTGCGGCTCATGGTGGCAACGCTGCGCGGGGCGTACGGCGCGCACGTCGGGGAGCCGGCGTGGGAGGGCTTCGTCCGGGAGCTGTGCGCGGCGAGCGGGGAGTTCGCGGCCATGTGGTCCAGCGGCGACGTGCTGCCCCCCGGGCCCCGGGTGAAGAGCTTCCGGCACCCGGCGGTCGGCGAGCTGCGGCTGCGGACGGTGTCGCTGTCGGTCGACGGCGTGCCGGAGGCACGGATGGTGGTGTACACGCCGATCGACGACGTCACCCGCGGGCGGATGGGCGCCCTGCGGGCGGCACTGCCGGCACTGCCGGCGTCACGCACCCCGGCGCCGGCGCCCGCCTGAGGGCGATCCCGTCCTCCCCGGTGGATCGCGGAGCGGCGTCCTGAGGCTTCACCCCCAGCAGGGCGGAGGAGGGAGTCAGCCTTGCAGGCTGGCGACCGACGACAACGCGGCTGGGGGAACCGCCCGGACCCCGGAGGGGTCCTGGGGAAGGACGTCGCAGGGCGTCGCGAGCCCGCCAGGGATTGCGGGACAGCCTGTGAACGCGGTCACGTCAGCCGCGGAAGGTCGCGGGAGCGGCGTCCCCGGGCCTCTCCCCCGCGCCGCTCCACGGCACGGGGCTCCGCGGAGCGGCGGAGAGGCCAGCCCGGCGGGCCGCACGGTGACCGACGACAACGCGGCAGAGGGGAACCGCCCGGTCCCGGAGAGGGCCGGGCGAGGCCGCCGGGCATCGCGGGACGGTCGTGAGGAGCGGGGTCGGCCGCCGGGGTGAGGGCGTCGTCCGGCTGGGGGCGCCACCCGGGGCGGGCCCGTCAGTCGTCGTCGCCGAGGACGGGCTCGGGCAGGGAGCCCGCGTTGTGCTCCAGCAGGCGCCAGCCCCTGGCGCCCTCGCCCAGCACGGACCAGCAGCAGTTCGACAGGCCGCCGAGCCCTTCCCAGGTGTCGGGCGGCAGGCCGATCAGCCGGCCGATCGTGGTGCGGATGGCGCCGCCGTGGCTGACCACGACGAGCACGCCGCCCGGCGGGAGCTTGTCGGCGGCCCGCTCGACCACGGGAGCCGCCCGGTCGGCGACCTCCGTCTCCAGCTCGCCGCCGCCCCGCCGCACCGGCTCACCGCGCCGCCAGGCCGCGTACTCCTCGCCGTACCTCGCCCTGATCTCCTCGTGCGTCAGGCCCTGCCAGACCCCGGCGTACGACTCGCGCAGTCCCTCGTCGTACGCGACGTCCAGGCCCGTCAGGAGGGCCAGCTCGGCGGCGGTGGCGACGGTGCGGCGCAGGTCGGAGGAGATGATCGAGACGGGCCGCAGGCTCGCCAGCAGCCGGGCGGCCCGGCGGGCCTGGGCCACGCCGGTCTCGGTCAGCTCGACGTCCATCGTGCCCTGGAAGCGGCCCTCGAGGTTCCACGCGGTCTGGCCGTGCCGCCACAGGACGATGCGGCGGCTGCGGGGGTCGACACCGCTGATGCTGCCGGTCAGCTCGACTCACCACCCACGGCGTCCTGGTGGGCGTGGGCCTCCGCCCGCGCGTGGGCCTCGCCCCGGCCGCGGGTGGCCTGCGCGTCGGGCGGCAGCTGAAGCGTGGGGCAGTCCTTCCACAGCCGCTCCAGCGCGTAGAAGACGCGCTCCTCCGAGTGCTGGACGTGCACGACGATGTCCACGTAGTCCAGGAGGACCCACCGACCGTCGCGCTCGCCCTCCCGGCGCACCGGCTTGGCGCCACGCTCCTTCAGCAGCCGCTCCTCGATCCCGTCCACGATCGACCGCACCTGCCGGTCGTTGGGCGCGGAGGCGAGGAGGAACGCGTCGGTGATCGCCAGGACGTCGCTGACGTCGTAGGCGATGATGTCGTGCGCGAGCTTGTCGGCCGCGGCCTGGGCAGCGGTCTCGATGAGCTCGGTGGCGCGGTCGGTGGCGGTCACAGGGGCTGTCGTCTCCGTCCGGGTTCGGCGGCTTTCCGTTACAGGATCTCATGGGCCGCCGACAACGCCCGGGGCCGTGTGCCCCACGCGTCCCGGCCGGCGGCCCGGCGACCGCGCGGCCACCCTCGAGCCCACCGCGCGGCCCGCGTCTCGTCCCGCCTCCCGGCGGGCCGCTCAGCCCGCGTCCGGGTAGTCCCCGCCGAGCACGATCAGGACGTCCGCGTTGCCCGAGCGCTCACCCTCGGTGACCGCCTCCTCGGGCAGGCCCAGGGTCCTGGCGGCGTCCAGCGCGGTCTCGCGGTGGGCGGGATCGGCGTAGGTGATCCGCGAGGTCTCCTCGGTGTCCTCGACGGCCCGGCTGTCCACGACCGTGAACCCGCCGTTGATCAGGGCGATGCGGGCGTCCTGGCCGCTGTCGTCCACGCCGGTGGCGTCGCGGATGCCGATGCGGCTCGCGCCGCCCGGGTCGGGGTTGGTGACCGTGCCGCCCAGGACGTCGCCCAGCAGCCCGTCGGCGGTCTCGTCGCTGAGCGTGCCGTCCTCCTGGACGGGGACGGGCGTGGTGTCGTGGCCGCCGTCGCCCGCCTGGGCGTAGCCGGCCAGCTGGCCGAGGCTGGCGCCGAGCTCGTCCTCGGGCAGCGAGGGGTCGGGGATCAGCCGCAGGGCGCGCACCACCTCGGTGGCGCCGTCGCGGGTCGGGGGCAGCTCCGTCAGGAGCGCCGCCATGACCTGGCCGAACCGTTCCAGCTGGGCCGTGGGCGCCTCGCCCTCCGCCTGGTGGAGGGCGTACGCGACGGCGGCCTGGCCGCCGAGCGGAACGTTCCGGCCCTGCGTGACCAGGGGGTCCTCCCCCTCGCCCTCCGGCGAGGGCACCTCGGCGTCGGTGTCGAGCGTGATGCCGCCGACGCCGTCGACGAGGGCCTCCAGGTACGGGCTGTCCAGCCGCCAGGTGCCCTTGATGTCGGCGCCGAGCAGCGAGCCGAGGCCCTCGCGCACCTCGCCCGCGCTCGACTCCGCCACGGCCTGGCCGAGGGTGGTCGTGACGCCGTCGGAGGTCAGGGAGAGCTCGTTGGGCAGCAGCAGGGTGGTGCCGCGCTCCGTCGTCTCGTTGGCGACGAGGAGGGCGGTGGAGGTGGCGTCGCCGCCGGTCTCGCGGAGGTGGACGACGATCACGTCCCGCACCTGCGCGCCGGGCGCGGCGGTCTCCTCGGTGGACCCGAGGCCCGGGACGCCGGGCAGCCGGTCGGTGGCCCACAGGAACGCGGCGCCGCCGACGACGGCCAGGACGAGCGTGACGACGAGCAGGCGGCGACGGACGCGGCCGCGGCGCTTGGCCTCCTCGCGGCGCTCGGTGCGGGACTCGGTGAACTTCAGCCAGTCGATGACGTCCTCGGACTCCTCGTCCTGGTCGTCGACGAAGGCGAACTGCTCGGTCTCGTAGGCGCGCTGCGCGCCGCCGCGGGGCGGGGCCGCGGCCTGCTGCGGCTGCGGCTGCGGCTGCGGCTGATGGTGGGGCTGACGGTGGGGCTGCGGCTGGGCCTGGGGCGGGACGACGGGCTGGTGCGCCGTGCCCGGCCCGCCGTGGCCGAACGGATCGAAGCCCTGTGGCTGCCCCGGGGCGGAGCCCGGCGCGTGCCCGGGCGGGGGCGCCGTGGGCTGCTGGCCCTGGTACGCGCCGTAGTCATAGCCCTCGTGGACCTGGGGCTGCGGAGCGGTGCCCTGCCCCGTGCCGTAGTCGTAGGGGACGCCGCCGCCGTAGGTGTCGTAGCCCGGGGGCTGCGACGGCTGCTGCGGCTGGTGCGGCTGCTGCTGGGGGTCGGCGGGGACGTACAGGGGGCGGCCGTACTCGTCGTAGCCGTAGATCTGGGCGGGCTGGGGGTGCCCCGCGCCCTGCCCGTACGGATCCTGTCGGTCGTTCACAGTGCCGCCCTTCGGCCGTCCGTTCAGCGTCGGTAGAGGGAGCGCTTGTTGATGTAGCGCACCACCCCGTCCGGGACGAGATACCAGACGGGGTCGCCCCGGGCCACCCGTTCCCGACAGTCCGTGGAGGAGATCGCGAGCGCGGGCACCTCCACCAGCGACACGCCGCCGCCCGGCAGGCCGGGGTCGGCGAGGTTGTGCCCCGGCCTGGTGACGCCGATGAAGTGGGCCAGGCCGAACAGCTCCTCGGCGTCCCGCCAGGTCAGGATCTGGCCCAACGCGTCGGCGCCGGTGATGAAGAACAGGTCGGCGTCGCCGTGTTCGTCCCGCAGCTCGCGCAGCGTGTCGATGGTGTACGTCTTGCCGCCCCGGTCGATGTCGATGCGGCTGACGGAGAACTGGGGGTTGGAGGCGGTCGCGATGACCGTCATCAGGTAACGGTCCTCGGCCGGCGAGACCTCGCGGTGGCTCTTCTGCCACGGCTGCCCCGTCGGCACGAAGATCACCTCGTCGAGGTGGAACTCGGACGCCACCTCACTGGCCGCCACCAGGTGGCCGTTGTGGATCGGGTCGAACGTCCCGCCCATCACACCCAGACGGCGCTTGCCCGAGCCCCCCGACCGCCCTGCGTCGGCCCCGGGGGCTATCTGGTCTCGCATGAGGAGACCCTAGCGGTCGCGGTTGAGCCGGGTCGTGATCCACAGCAACAGCAGCAGCGCGGCGAGGGCGCCGCCGCCGATGGCGTACGCGTTCAGGCTGTCGTGCTGGCCGTGCTCGGTGGCTTCTGCCAGCGTGATGACGGTGTCAGTGACGGTGGGCATGCTTGGGCCTATCCGGAGTGGGGCGGCTGGATCGTAGAGTCATCGTAGGGTCAGCGCCATCGTAAGCGGACGACCTGGTGTCGGCCTCTTGCCCCCACCGCTGACGGTGGGATGGAGTGGGGGCGGGGGACGGGGCGAAAGACGACAAGGGGGCACAACGGAATGACAGACGGCACGGACGGCACGGAGAGCACCGGTCCCGACGACGGTGCGGCGGGTGCCGAGCGGCTGCCGGGGAGGTCGCGACGGCGTTTCCCGGACATATCCTCGCGGGCCTACGAACACCCGGCGGACCGTTCCGCCCTGGTGGCGCTGCGGAAGCTGACGGGCTTCGACACCGTCTTCAAGACACTGAGCGCGATGCTGCCCGAGCGCAGCCTGCGGCTGCTCTTCCTGTCCGACTCGGTGCGGGTGAGCGAGCGGCAGTTCGCGCACCTGCACGAGATGCTGCTCGACGCGTGCTACATCCTGGACCTCAAGCGGGTCCCCCCGATGTACGTCACGCAGGACCCGAAGCCGAACGCCATGTGCATCGGCCTCGACCAGCCCATCATCGTGGTCACCACGGGGCTGGTGGAGCTGCTGGACGAGGAGGAGATGCGGGCCGTCGTCGGCCACGAGGTCGGCCACGCCCTCTCCGGTCACGCCGTGTACCGCACGATCCTGCTCTTCCTGACCAACCTCGCGGTCCGCGTCGCGTGGATTCCGCTGGGCAGCCTCGCGATCATGGCGATCGTCACGGCGCTGCGCGAGTGGTTCCGCAAGTCGGAGCTGTCGGCGGACCGGGCGGGGCTGCTGGTGGGCCAGGACCCGCAGGCGTCGATGCGCGGCCTGATGAAGCTGGCCGGCGGGAACCACCTGCACGAGATGAACGTCGACGCCTTCCTGGAGCAGGCCGACGAGTACGAGGCCGGCGGGGACCTGCGCGACTCGGTCCTGAAGATCCTCAACGTCCTGCCCCGCAGCCACCCGTTCGCGGTGGTCAGGGCGGCGGAGCTGCGGCGTTGGAGCACCGGACGCGACTTCCAGCGGATCATGGACGGCCACTACCCGCGGCGCGGGGAGGACCGCGACGCGTCCGTCAGCGACTCCTTCCGCGAGTCGGCCGGACACTACGCGGACAGCGTCCGCACCAGCAGGGACCCGCTGATGCGGCTGGTCAACGACGTCGCGGGCGGGGCCAGCGACCTCGGCGGCCGGCTGCGGGACTTCGCCACCGGGCGTTCGCGCGGCGGCGCGCGGACCCAGACCCAGGAGCGGCCGGCGGACGCCCGCGAGGACGGGCCGGAGGGCACCTCGGACGGCCCGGGGGACGCGCCGGGCACGCCGGGGCCGGCCGGCGGGACGCCGTAGCGCGCGGGAGACGGGAGAGGCCGGGCCGGCCGGACACCGGGGAGCGGAAGTCGCCGGGCCTGCCGGAGAGCGTGCCGGTACCGGGGCGGGACGCCTGGGCGGGAGACCGCGAGGCGGCCCCTCCGGCGCGGCTCGCGCGTGGGCGGCGCCGGGAGCGGTCGGCACCGCGAGCGGTCAGCGCCACGAGCGGTCAGCGCCGCGTCGGCGTCGGCAGCGCCTCGGGCGCCAGCGTGCCGCAGAAGCCCGGGGCGCCGAGCGTGGACGCGTACGGGTCGGTGGTCTGGTCGGCCGGCGGGTGGCTGGCGCGCTCGCCGGCCAGCAGCGGCTCCAGCGCCGTGTCGGTCCGCGCCGTGCAGTCCATCGGCCCGGCCAGCGTCTCGGCCTGCCGCAGCAGCACCTGCCGGTCGCGCAGCTCCTCCACGGTGAACTGCAGGCGCACCTCGCGCTCCACCGTGAAGAGCGCGGCCGGCGCCTCCGGGTCCCCCGCCGGCCGCAGCGCGTACGCCACGACGTGGCGGCCGGACACCTGGAGGATGTCGTCGTGGACCTCCAGGAAGCCGAACTCGCCCTCCACCCTGGGCATCGGGTCGGCCAGCGCGACCTGGGGGGAGGTCGGATCGTCCCCGAACCTGACGAGCCAGTCCGTGACCTCGGAGCTCTCGTCGTGCCCCGCCATCGCACGGTCGAACTGCGTCTGCTGCTCCGGCGCCAGGAGCTGGCGCACCGGGGCGGAGGTGGCGCCGGTGAGCACGTCGGCCGTGAGCGAGCTGGCCACCACGTACTCCTTGGCGACGGTCAGCGCGGTGAGGACCTGCTCGCTCGTGAAGTGCGCCGTGGGGCGCGGGTCGGGCAGGGTGACGCCGCCGGCTCCGATGCCGAAGTCGTCCGCCGGGCTGGCGGCGTAGAGCTTCTCGGTGTCGGCCGCGCCGGGCACCTCGTCCTGCGGCGCGAGGGGGACGACGATCCCGACGGGCGGCTCGACGGTGGTGGCCTGGTCGGTGCCGTAGGGGTTGTCACCGCCGAGGTAGATCGCGGCGCCGAAGGCGAGCAGGATGATCAGGGCCAGGGCTATGCCCTGCCGGGGCAGCGTGCGGGCGGCGGAGCGGTCGTTCTCGGACGGGAGGCTGCGCACGGCCTCGGTGTGGTCCTCCAGTCTCTCCTGGGCGGAGAGCTCCTGAAGACGCGCAGCCCTCACGAACGACTCGTCGAAGACGGTCGATCGGTATTCTTCGTCCCCGGCTCCCGGGGCGCCCCCGGGAGTTCCCTCTGGGGGATCGGTACGCCCGGCCACGCTTCCAGCGTAGGTCGATCACAGGTGTGTAAACACCCCCCGATGGACGCCAACTTTGATCGGACCCGGCGAAACGGCCTGGGCCAGGGGTCGATCACCGTGAGGAACGGGTCGTGACGGGGGTGTCGCGCCCGTGGTGACGCGGGCGCCGGGAACGCGGCTCAGGCGTCGTCGTCGGGAAGCTCGGCGTCCCGCACGAGCGGCGGACGCTCCTCGGACCCGTCGATGTCGTCGACGGGGGACGCCGGCCCCGGGGTGGTGTCGCCACGCTGGGAGGAGCCGGCGCGCTGGATGGCTATGAGGGCCAGGGCGATCACGCTGATGCCCATCACCACGGCGAGGACGCAGGCCACCGGCCGCTGCCAGCGGGTCATCCGCCAGGTGCTGTGGGCGTACCGGGGGGAGGAGGAGCCCGCGGAGAGCGAGGAGGAACGACCCGCGAAGCGGCGGGGCGCCGGGACGCCGTACGGGGCGTGGGGAGGAAAGCCCGGGCCCTCGTCGTCCTCCTCCCGGTACTCGTCGCGGTACTCGTCGCGGAACTCGTCGCCGAGGTCGTACCGGTCGTCGCCGACGTCGCGGAGGTCCTCCCTGAACTCCTCGGGCAGGTACCGCATGTAGTCGGAGCGGTCGAACCGGCCCTCGTCGTCGTCCTGGTCCGCCTCCCCCATCGCCCCGACGTCGGCCATGCCCGGGTCGAGACCGGCCTCCGGGTGGTACGGCGGCTCCCCCGCCGCCTCGGACTCGGCGCGCTCCAGCGCCGCGTAGAGTATCCGCTCGGCCGCGCTCGGTTCGTGGATCGCGGCGGCCTCGACGAAGTCCTCGTCGAGCACCACGGCGGCGAACGCCTCGTCGGCCGCCCCGCGTTCCTGCCCGTCGGGCCCCTCGCCGTCCGCGAACGGCCATCCACTCACGTCGTCCGGCACGCACACCAGCGTAGGCGGATCAGGCCCTCAGGGGGAGGCCCGGCGGGAATTCATCCGCGCGTGTGACCGTCGCCCGTCACGACGTGGGTGGTCCAGGTGAGCTCGGGAAGGCCCAACGGCCCCCGGGCGTGGAGCTTCTGCGTGGAGATCCCGATCTCGGCGCCGAAGCCGAACTGTCCGCCGTCCGTGAACCGGGTGGAGGCGTTGACCATCACGGCGGCGGAGTCCGTGCGGGAGACGAGGCGGCGCGCGGCGGAGGCGTCGCGCGGGACGATCGCCTCGGTGTGCCCCGAGGTCCAGCGGCGGACGTGCGCGACGGCGGCGCCCATGTCGGGCACGACGGCCGCGGCGATGCCGAGGCTGAGGTACTCCGTGGCCCAGTCCTCCTCGGTGGCGGGCTCGACCCGCACGCCCGCGTCCGCGCCGGCCTTCTGCCACGCCTCGTCGCCGTGGACGGTGACGCCGGCCTCGGTCAGGGCGGCGAGGGCGCGGGGCAGGAAGCGGTCGGCGACGTCGGCGTGGACGAGGACGGTCTCGGCGGCGTTGCAGACGCTGGGGCGCTGCGCCTTGGAGTTGACGAGGAGGTCCACGGCCATGTCGAGGTCGTCCTCGGCGTCGACGCAGACGTGGCAGTTGCCGACGCCGGTCTCGATGACCGGGACGGTGGACTCGGTGACGACGGTCTGGATCAACGAGGCGTCGCCGCGCGGGATCAACACGTCCACCAGGCCGCGGGCGCGCATCAGCGCCTGCGCGGACGCGCGGCCGGCGCCGGGCACCCGCCGCACCGCGTCGGCGGGCAGCCCGGCGGAGGAGACGGCGTCGCGCGGGAGGGCGACGAGAGCGGTGTTGGAGGCATGAGCGGTGGAGGAGCCGCGCAGCGGCGCGGCGTTGCCCGCCTTCAGGCACAGGGCCGCGGCGTCGACCGTGACGTTGGGCCGGCCATCGCCGCCGTGGTGGCGCCGGCCCGCGCTCGGGCGACGTCCTCGGCGTCGGCCTCGACGATCTCGGCGGTGCGGGCGGTCAGCGCCTCGGCGGTGGCCGTCAGCGCCGCGTCGCGCGCGGTGCGCGGCAGCGGCGCCAGCTCGGCGGCGGCGTCCCTGGCGCGGCGGCGTCGGCGGACGAGGGAAGGGCTGCACCACTCATGGCGGGAAGCGTAGTCGCTGGCGGAGGGGGCACCGGCGCGCCCGGGGGCGCCGCCCGGCGCCCGGCGCCGCCACGGCGAGGCGACGAGGCGGTGCGAGGGCCGGAACGTGCGGAGGCGCGCGCGTCAGAAGGGGTGGACGCCCACCGGTGTCGCCGGCGGCAGGCCGTAGCCCTCGGCGAGGCGCTGGCGGAAGGTGTCGCGGCAGATGACCTCCAGCCCGACGATCTCCCACGGCGGCAGCTGCGCGGTCCTGCGGTGCTCCCCCCACAGCCGCAACGCCAGCGCCGCCGCGTCGCGCAGGTCCCGCGCCTCCTCCCAGTACCTGATCTCCGCGTGGTCCTCGGCGTACCGGCCCGTCAGCAGGAACGGATGGTCGTGGGCGAGCCGCTCCAGCGCGCGCCGCACGTCGCCGAGCGGGGCCGCCGGGCCGGCTGCGCTGAGGGTGACGTGCCACAGACGGCGCTCCGGGGTCCCGGTCTGCGCCTGGCCGGCCTGCCACCGCCGGTCGGGGTCCGTCCCCTGGGCGGGGACGCTGGCCAGTCGTCTCACCGGAGACCTCCTGTGACGTGGCTGACGAGGCTGACGTGGCTGACACCGACAGTGGAGCATCTTTGCCCTGGGCGGTGGGGCCGGTTGCGGAAAACTCCTGGAAAAGCTTCGGCTCCTTCACACGGCCCGGCCCGGACGCTCCCGGCGCCACGCGCCGCGACCGACCACCTCAGCGGTCCCTGACCAGCACGAGGTCGTCGCGGTGCACGACCTCCCGCTCGTAGGCGGGGCCGAGTTCGCGCGCCAGTTCGCGGGTGGAGCGGCCGATCAGGCGGGGGATCTCGCCGGCGTCGAAGTTGACCAGGCCCCGGGCGACGGCCCGGCCCGAGGCGTCCCGCAGCTCGATCGGGTCGCCGGCGATGAAGCTGCCCTCGACGCCGGTGATGCCGGCGGGCAGCAGCGAGGTGCGGCGCTCGGTGACGGCCCGCACCGCTCCGTCGTCGAGCGTGACGGCGCCGCGCGGCGTGGAGGCGTGCGCCAGCCACAGCAGCCGGCCGGCGGCGCGGCGCCCGGTGGCGCGGAAGTGGGTGCCGACGTCGGCCCCGGCCAGGGCCTCCCCGGCGCGGCTGGCGGAGGTGAGCACCACGGGGATGCCGGCCTCCGTGGCGATGGCGGCGGCCTCCACCTTGGTCACCATGCCCCCGGTGCCGACCCCGGCCCGGCCCGCGCGCCCGAGCTCGACGCCGGCCAGGTCCTCGGGGCCCGTGACCTCGGTGACGCGGGTGGCTCCCGGCCGGGCGGGGTCGCCGTCGTAGAGCGCGTCGACGTCGGAGAGGAGCACCAGCAGGTCGGCCCTGATCAGGTGCGCGACGAGGGCGGCGAGCCGGTCGTTGTCGCCGAAGCGGATCTCCTCGGTGGCGACGGTGTCGTTCTCGTTGACCACGGGCACCACGCCCATGGTGAGCAGCTGCTCCAGCGTCCGGTAGGCGTTGCGGTAGTGGGCGCGGCGGCTGGTGTCGTCCTCGGTGAGCAGCACCTGGCCGACGCGGCGGCCGTAGCGGGCGAACGACGCGGTGTAGCGGGCCAGCAGCAGGCCCTGGCCGACGCTGGCGGCGGCCTGCTGCCTGGCCAGGTCCCTGGGACGGCGGGCGAGGCCCAGCGGCGCCAGGCCCGCGGCGATGGCCCCGGAGGAGACGAGGACGATCTGCCGCTCCTCGTGTTTGACCAGCACGTCGACGAGGGCGTCGACCCGGTCGGCGTCCAGTCCCCCGGCCGCGGTGGTCAGCGAGGACGAGCCGATCTTGACGACGATCCTCCGGGCGTCGCGGACGTCCTGCCGTGCCGCTGTCACTGCGCTCCCTCGCCTGCTGTCGTGCTCCTCGCGCGCTCGCCGGCGCTCGTGGTGTCCTGGTGGTGTACCGGTGGTGGACCGGAGGGCCCGCCGTCGGTGACGGAGGGCTTCCGCGTCACCCCGTTCGCCTGGCGGGACCGCCGTCCGTAATCTATGCCAATGCGTCGCGCGGCCGCCCGGCGCCCGACCCCCACAACCACATCCCGGCCTCACCCCCACATCCCACCCGTCCCGACGACCCCACCCACATCCCCTCCACCGTTCACCCGACATTCACCCCTGACACCGGTCACCGTCACCGTCATCGGAGCCATGACTGTGCTAGCTGCTGGAGCGTCGCGCCGCCGCGTCGCCTACCTGATCTCCCTCGTCGCGCTGCTGGGCTGTTTCGTCGTACAGCTCCTCGGCGCACAGCTGCCGAACACCGGACTGCTGATCGCCGCCACGGCGTGCGGCCTCGCGCTCGACCTGGCGTTGCGGAAGTGGCACACCGCCCCGCTGAGCACGCTGGCGCGCCTGCGGTGCGACGAGATCGTCAGACAGCTGACGCGTGACCTGCTGACCGTCGCGGCCACGGTGCAGGTGGCCGACGTGGACGGCGCCGCCGGGGTGCTGCTCGTCGCCGGGCTGCTGGCCTGCTACGCCACGCACTTCGTGATCCGCGGGCTGGCCGTGCTGGTGCGGCGCACCCGCACCCTGCCGCTGTTGACCCGGAACATCGACACCTCCGCGCTGTCGCTCTCCGCGGCGCCGCCGCCGCTGGTCATAAAGTCGGGGCAGCGGATGCTGCTCTTCTCCGCGCCCGCCACGGCCGGCATGCTCACCACGGTCGCCACCGACCGCGCGGTGTGGGGGCTGGTGGGCGTCGGCGTCTCGCTCGCGCTCTTCCTGGGCGCCGCGGTCTACCTTGCGACGTGGCTGCTGCCCGGCAAGCGCCCGCCGAGCGAGGCCCGGGTGGAACAGTGGTTCGAGCGGTGGCTCGCCGAGTACCGCCCCGACGTCGGCCTGTACTTCTCGGGCGGCTCGACCACCGCCTACCAGGCGAACATGTGGCTCACGACCCTCGCGGCGCTGGAGGGCCGGCCCCTGATCGTGCTGCGCGAGCGCGGCATGATGCAGCTGATCGCGGCCACCGACGTGCCGATCGTGTGCCTGCCGAGGGTGGCCCACCTCATGATGCTGGAGCACTCGACGCTGAGCGTCCTCCTCCACCCGGCCAACGCGCCCAAGACCTCCCAGGTGCTGCGCATCCCGACGATCAAGCACGCCTTCACCAACCACGGCGAGAGCGACAAGCTTTCCAGCTGCAACCCCTACGCCAAGGTCTACGACGAGGTGTGGGTGGCGGGCCCCGCGGCGCGGCGGCGCTACGCGCTCGCGGACGTCGGCGTCGACGACAGGGACGTGGTGGAGGTCGGGCGGCCGCAGCTCGCGCCGATCCGCCCGGCCGCCGGGCCGCCCCCGGCCGAGGGACCCGTCACCGTCCTCTACGCCCCCACCTGGGAGGGCTGGACCAACGACCCGGGCAACACCTCGCTGATCCTCGCGGGCGAGAACATCGTGCGCGCCCTGCTGGCCGACCCCCGGGTGCGGCTGCTGTACAAGCCACACCCGATGACCGGCTCGGTGGACCCCCGGGCCGGAGCCGCGGACCGCGCCATCCGCGCCATCATCGCTGAAGCGAACGCGTCGGCGTCGCCCGCGGCCGGCGAGGGGACCGAGGCGGCCGAGCTCGCCGCCCGCGAGCGGCAGCTGGCACGGCGCACCGTCGAGCTGGACGAGCTGACGTCGACGGCGTTCCGCCGGTCCTCCGACGAGATGGAGCGCATGGGCCTCCAGGGCGCGCCCGAACCGGGCCGCGCCCAGGCGGTCGCGGCGGCGACCGAGGCGTGGCGGACGGCGTTCTGGGCGGCGCGGCCGGCCCGCGCCCACATGGTGCTCGACGGGCCCCGGCCGGACATCTACAGCTGCTTCAACCAGGCCGACCTGCTGATCTCGGACGTCTCCAGCGTCGTCTCCGACTTCCTGGCGAGCGCGAAGCCGTACGCCGTGGCCAACACCAGTGGGCTGCCGGAGGCGGAGTTCAGGGCCGCGAACCCGACGGTGCGGGCGGCGACGATCCTCACCCCCGACGCGACGGGCGTGTCGGCGCTGCTGGACGCGGTGGTGGACCCGGCGCTCGACCGGCTCGCCGACGAGCGCGCCGAGCTCAAGGAGTACCTGCTGGGGCCGGCCGAGCCGCCGTCGCTGGTCCGCTTCCGGGCGGCGACCCGGGCGCTGCGCGCCAAGGCCGAGGCCAGGGCGGCCCGCCAGACCGCCGGAGCGCCCGACGCCGCCGACACCGCCTCCCTCACCACCCGCGCGGGCGCGGCGCGCTGAAGGCTGTTCCGCAGTCCCTGGTGGGTCAGGGAGCGGCGTCCTGTGGCTTCTCCCCCACGCCGCTCCGCGGCGCGGGGTGCCCCCAGCAAGGCGGGGAGGGAGTCAGCCTCGCGGGCTGGCGACCGACGACAACGCGGCTGGGGGCACCGCCCGGACCCCGGAGGGGTCTGGGGGAGGACGTCGCAGGGCGTCGCGAGTCCGCCAGGGACTGCGGGACAGCCTTTGAACGCTGTCCCGGCCGGCCCTCGACGTGTGGGCCGGCCGGGGCGGGCGTCGGACGTCAGAGCTCCAGGCCCGTCAGCCACTCGGTGGCCGCCTCGGTGACGGCCGCCAGGGCGGCCTCCTGCGTGCTGGTGGCCGTCTTCGGCACGGCGAAGCCGTGGTCTGCGTCGGGGATCGCGGCCAGGCGGGTGCCCCTGGGGAACTCCTCCGGTACCCCGAACGGGTCGCGGGTGCCCTGGATCACGAGCAGCGGGAGCCCCGCGTCGCCCAGCTCCGCGGCGCGGGAGGCACCGCGCGAGCCGGCGCCGGCCGAGCCGGTGGCGCCCGTGGCGCGGCGGGGAGCGTGGAGCGGGAAGGCCAGGGCCAGCACGGCGCGGGCCCCGAGGTCGCGGGCGGTGCGGCAGGCCACCCGCGCGCCCGCGCTCCGGCCGCCCGCGACGACGGGCACGCCCGGGCGTTCCAGCGCCGGCCACAGGGCCGTCCACGCCGCGTCGAGCGTCTTGGGCGCGGGGGCGACGCGCTTGCCGGCGACGCGCCAGGGCTGCTCCACGAGGGCGACGGTGATCGCGTGGGCGGGCAGCGCGTCGGCGAGGGCCCGCAGGTCCCGCGCCTCGACGCCGCCGCCCGCGCCGTGCCCGAGGGCGAGGACGGCGCGCGGCCTCCCACCGCCGCGGCCGTGGGGGCGGGCGTGGTACCAGGTGACGCGGGCGTCGCCGCGCGGGGTGGCGACGATCTCGCTGCTCGTGCTGGTCTCGGCGCTCGTGCCGGCGTCGGCGCCGCCGCTTCGGGCGGTGCCGCTTCGGGCGGTGCCGGAGGTCCGTCGGGTCCCGTGGGTCGCTGTCACTCCTCCAGGGTGCCGCAGCCGGGCCCCCGGAGCCGACCTACTCCTCGAACGGGTCGAACGCGTCGTACTCGCGCTGCGCCGCGTCGTGGCGCTTGGCCTCCCGCTCGCGCCGACGCTGCACGGCCGGCCGCGTCTCGTTGAGCCGGTGGTCCTCGCCGCGCCGGCCGAGCATCTCCGCGCCGACGCTGACCGACGGCTCCCAGTCGAAGATCACGGCGTTGTCCTCGGGGCCGATGGCCACGCCGTCGCCCTCACGGGCACCGGCCTTCACCAGCGCCTCCTCGACGCCGAGGCGGGCGAGCCGGTCGGCGAGGTACCCCACGGCCTCGTCGTTGGAGAAGTCCGTCTGCCGCACCCAGCGCTCCGGCTTCTCGCCGCGGACCCGGAAGAGCGGCTCGCCGTCGCCCACGGCCTCGCGGCGCACCGTGAAGCCCTGGTCGTTGACGGCCTGCGGGCGGATGACGATGCGGGTGGGGGCCTGCTCGGGGCGGGCGGCACGCGCCTGGGCGACGATCTCGGCCAGGGCGTACGACAGCTCCTTCAGGCCCTTGCGGGAGACCGCGGACACCTCGAAGACCCGCAGGCCGCGCGCGGCGAGCTCGGGTCGCACGATGTCGGCGAGGTCCTGGCCCTCGGGGATGTCGGTCTTGTTGAGCGCGACGAGCCGGGGCCGGTCCGCCAGGCCGCCGTACTGCGACAGCTCAGCCTCGATGGCGTCGAGATCGGAGAGCGGGTCCCGGTCGGACTCCAGTGTGGCGCAGTCCAGCACGTGCACCAGGACGGCGCACCGCTCCACGTGTCGCAGGAACGTGAGGCCCAGGCCCTTGCCCTGGCTGGCGCCGGGGATGAGGCCCGGCACGTCGGCGACCGTGTAGACGGTGGAGCCGGCCGAGACCACGCCGAGGTTCGGGACGAGGGTGGTGAACGGGTAGTCGGCGATCTTGGGGCGGGCGGCGGAGAGGACGGAGATGAGGGAGGACTTGCCGGCGCTCGGGTACCCGATCAGGCCGACGTCGGCGACGCTCTTCAGCTCCAGCACCAGGTCCCGGCTCTCGCCCGGCTCGCCGAGGAGGGCGAAGCCGGGGGCCTTCCTGCGGGCCGACGCCAGGGCCGCGTTGCCCAGGCCGCCGCGTCCGCCCTGGCCGGCGACGAAGGTGGTGCCCTGGCCGACCAGGTCGGCCAGGACGGTGCCGCGGCGGTCCATCACCACGGTGCCGTCGGGCACCGGCAGCACCAGGTCCGCCCCGTCGGCGCCGGTGCGGTTGCCGCCGGCGCCGGGGCGGCCGTTGGTGGCGCGCCGGTGGGGGCTGTGGTGGTACTCCAGCAACGTGGTGACGTCGCGGTCGACGACCAGCACGACGTCGCCGCCGCGCCCGCCGTCCCCGCCGTCGGGGCCGCCGAGCGGCTTGAACTTCTCGCGGTGCACGGAGGCGCAGCCGTGGCCTCCGTTGCCCGCGGCGACGTGCAACTCGACGCGGTCCACGAAGGTGGTCATGGGCTTCGCCTTCCTGATCAGTCAGGGCGGGCCGCCTCCCCACCCGGGAAGGCGGCCCGCCCTGGTCCTCCGTACGGTCCTACTCGGCGGCGGCCGGAACCACGTTCACGACCTTGCGGTCGCGGAAGCGGCCGAACTGCACCGTGCCCGCGCGGAGCGCGAACAGGGTGTCGTCACCGCCGCGGCCCACGCCGTTGCCCGGGTGGAAGTGGGTGCCGCGCTGCCGGACGATGATCTCGCCCGCGTTCACCAGCTGGCCGCCGAAACGCTTCACGCCCAGGTACTGGGGGTTGGAGTCGCGCCCGTTCCGAGTGGACGAGGCGCCCTTCTTGTGTGCCATGTCGAAGCAGTCCTCACGTGTCTTACTTGGCGGCGGGGGCGGGGATCTCGGTGACCTTCAGCTGGGTGTGCAGCTGGCGGTGACCCATCCGCCGACGGTAACCCGTCTTGTTCTTGAACTTCTGGATCCGGATCTTCTCGCCCTTGTGGTGGTCGAGGACCTCGGCCCTGACCTTCACGCCGGCCAGCACCCACGGGTCGCTGGTGACGGTGTCACCGTCCACGACGAGCAGGGTCGAGAGCTCGACGGTGTCGCCGACCTCGCTCTTGGCCATCCGGTCAACCTCAATGACGTCACCGACAGCGACCTTCTGCTGACGGCCGCCGGTGCGCACGATCGCGTACACGCGGAACTCTCCCTCGCTCGCTACGAAGCCCCAGACGCCAGCCGGGCCCGGCCCGTGAGGACGGCCCGGCCTCTCCCTCGCGGGGAGGCACGATGCTCGGGGGCTGGCGTGCTTCCCGTGCCCAGGGCACACGCACGCCGACGGTCAACAATACGGAGGCGCCGAGAAGCCGGTCAAATTGACGACCGGCCCCTCGACCGAGCCGGCCGCCCCCACAGGGCGGCCGGTCCTCCGGCTCCTACTCCTCGGCCGACGCGGACACGCTGGGCGCCGGCTGCTGCTCCGCGGCCGCCGTCGCCTTCGTGGCCTTCTTCGCCGTGGCGCTCTTCTTGGCGGTCTTCTTCGCGGCCGTCTTCTTGGCGGCCTTCTTCGCCGCCGTCTTCTTGGCCGGCGCCTTGGTCGCGGCTGCCTTCTTGGTGCTCTTCTTCGCCGCCGCCTTCGTGGTGGGTGCCGGCGCGACCACCGTCACGACGGCCTCCTCGGCGGCAGCGGCTCCCTCGGGCGGGCCCGCGGGGGCGGAGACGCGGCGGCGCCGCGGCGGCGCGGGCGGCGCCTCGGGAGCGGCCTGAAGGGCCTGTGCCTCGGCGGACACGGCCTCGGGCGCCGGAGTCTCCTCCGCCTGCCCGGCCTCCCCGGCCTGCCCTGCCTGCGTGGTCTCGCCGGCCTCCTGGGCGGCGGGCTGCTGCTCCTCGCCGGCGGGGATCACCAGCACCGCGGCCTCCTCGGCCGCCTTCGGCGAGCCGGCCGGGGCGCTGGCCTTGCGGCTGCCGCGCCGACGCCGCGCGGGCGTCGTCGTCTCCCGCGCCTCCTGGACCTCCTGGGCCTCCTGGGGCTCAGCCGCCTCCTGCACCGGCTCGACGGCGGGCTGGACCGCTGCCTCGGGCTCGGGCCGCGCCGGCGGCGCTGCCTCGGGCTCGACGTCGGCCGTCGGCGTGGCGACCGCGCGGGTGACCCGCCGGCGCCGCCGCGGGCGGGCCTCGGCTTCCGGCTCGGGCTCGGCTTCGGCCGCGGGCTCGGGCACCGCCTCCGGCACGGGCTCCGCGACCGGCTCGGGTGCGGGTGCCGCCTCCGGCTCGATCACGACGGGCTGCGCCGGCTCGACCACGGCGGGCCGCTCCTCGGCCTGCGCGGCCTTCCCCTTCTTCCGCGCGCGCTTCCCGCCCCCGCCGCCGGCAGCCGCGCCGCCGGTGAGGTGCGTGTGGTCCATGTGCACGATCACGCCGCGCCCGTTGCAGTGGACGCACGGCTCGGAGAAGGACTCCAGCAGCCCCTGGCCGACCCGCTTGCGGGTCATCTGCACCAGGCCCAGCGAGGTGACCTCGGCCACCTGGTGCTTGGTGCGGTCCCGGCCCAGGCACTCCAGCAGCCGCCGCAGCACCAGCTCCCGGTTGGACTCCAGCACCATGTCGATGAAGTCGATCACGATGATGCCGCCGAGGTCCCGCAGCCGCAGCTGGCGGACGATCTCCTCGGCCGCCTCCAGGTTGTTGCGGGTGACCGTCTCCTCCAGGTTCCCGCCCTGGCCGGTGAAGCGGCCGGTGTTCACGTCGATGACGATCATCGCCTCGGTCCGGTCGATCACCAGCGAGCCACCGCTCGGCAGCCACACCTTGCGGTCCAGCGCCTTCATCAACTGCTCGTCGATCCGGTAGGTGGCGAAGACGTCGACCTCGGAGGTCCACTTCTCCAGCCGCTCCGCCAGGTCGGGCGCCACGTGGTCGACGTATCCGTGGATGGTCTGCCAGGCCTCGTCACCGCTCACGATGACCTTGGAGAAGTCCTCGTTGAAGATGTCGCGCACGACACGGACGGTCATGTCCGGCTCGCCGTACAGCAGGGCGGGGGCGTTACCCTTCTTCGCCTTCCGCTGGATCTCCTCCCACTGGGCGCGCAGGCGCTCGACGTCGCGGGTCAGCTCCTCCTCGCTCGCGCCCTCCGCGGCGGTGCGCACGATGACGCCCGCGTCGTCGGGAACGATCTGCTTGAGGATCTGCTTCAGCCGGGCCCGCTCGGTGTCGGGCAGCTTGCGGCTGATGCCCGTCATCGAACCCTCGGGGACGTACACCAGGTACCGGCCGGGAAGGGAGATCTGGCTGGTCAGGCGGGCGCCCTTGTGGCCGATGGGGTCCTTGGTGACCTGGACGAGCACCGGCTGGCCCGACTTCAGGGCGGTCTCGATGCGGCGCGGGCCGCTGCCGAGGCCGAGGGCCTCGAAGTTGACCTCGCCCGCGTAGAGCACGGCGTTGCGGCCCTTGCCGACGTCGACGAAGGCCGCCTCCATCGAGGGCAGGACGTTCTGCACCTTGCCGAGGTAGACGTTGCCCACGTAGGAGGTGGACTGCTCGCGGTTGACGAAGTGCTCGACGAGGACGCCGTCCTCCAGCACGCCGATCTGGGTGCGCTCGCCGCTCTGGCGGACCACCATGACCCGCTCGACGGACTCGCGGCGCGCCAGGAACTCGGCCTCGGTGATGATCGGCACGCGGCGACGGCCCTGCTCGCGGCCCTCGCGGCGGCGCTGCTTCTTCGCCTCCAGACGGGTGGAGCCCTTGATGGACTGCACGCCGTCCGAGCTCTCCGTCGACTCGTCGCGGTCGCGGTCGCGGTCCCGCTTCCGGCGCGGCTCGCGCACCTTGACGACCGTGCGCTCCGGGTCGTCGGGGCCGGTGCCCGCCTCGGGCGCGTCGCCGCTGCGGCGACGACGGCGGCGACGCCGCCGGGAGGAGCCGGTGGCGCCCGCCGCCGCGGCGGCCGCCTCCACCGCCTCCGCCGCGTCGGTGTCGCTCTCCTCGGCGGTGGCGCGCTCGGACTCGGCGGGCTCGCCGTCCTCGTCCGCCTCCTCGTCGCCGTCGGCCTCGCTCTCGCCCTGACCGACGGCCTCGGCGGCCTTCTCCGCGGTCTCGCCGCGGCGGCGGCGCCGGCCGCCCCTGCGGCGGCGCCTGGAGGAGCGCTCGGAGGTCTGCTGCTCGTCGTCGGCCTGCTCGTCCGACTCCTGGTCGAGGTCGGCGCCGTCGGTCTCCCGCTCGCCGCCGTCCTCGTCCGCCTCGTCGTTCTCGTCGGCCTCGTCGTAGCCCTGGAGCTCGTCGAGGTCGTCCTCGGTCTCCTCGTCGGCGAAGCTGGCCTCGGCCGCGGCGCGCTCCGGGGTCTGGAACATGGGCGCCTGGAAGACCGGCGCCTGGAAGACGACGGTGGGCGCGACGGGCGGGGGCGTGGCCACGACCGGTGCCGTCGGCTCGGCCGGAGCCGGCGAGGGCGACTCGTCCGGCGTCACCTCGGCGGCCACGACCTGCCGGACGGCGGGCGTCGGCTCGGGCGCCGGCTCGGGCGTGGCCTCCGGCTCGGCCGTGGCGCGGCTCACGCGCCGCCGCCGGCGCGTCGGCTTGGCCTCCTCGGCGGGTGCCGCGGGTGCCTCGGCCGCCGGCTCGGCGGGCGCGGGCTCCGGCTCGGCGGGCACGTCGGGCTCGGGGGCGGCCGCCGCCGCGGCCTCGGCGGCGGGTGTGGACGCTGCGCGCGTAGCCCTGCGGCGGCGGCGCGGGGGCTCGGGCTCCGCCGGCTGCTCGTTCGGCTGCTCGTTCGCCTCGACGGCCTGGGCCGCCTCCGGCTGGCTCGGCTCGGCCGGGGCCGGCTCCACCAGCTCGGTCGGGGCCTCGGCCGCGGGCGCGGCCACCTCCCGCGTCACCCGACGACGCCGACGGGCGGGCGCGGGCTCCGGGTCGGCGGGCGGCGGGTCGGCGGGCGACGCCACGGCCGCCACCGCCGCCGCGAGCGCCTCCTTGCCGGACTCGTGGCCGGACTCCTGGCCGGGCTCGTGGCTCGGCTCGTAGCTGGAGATGTCCGGCGTCGTCTCGGCGCCGGCAGCGGCCGCGCCGACCGCGACCGGCGGGCCCGCCGCGCGGCGGGCCGACCGACGACGGCGCGGGGGAAGGGTGTCGCTGGGGGTGTCGTGCGGGATCGTGGTCGGCGTCCCGCTCATGATGTCGTTGCGTGTGGTGTTGTCGCCGTCCGCTGTCGCGGACGACTGGTTGGGCTCGTGCATGCGGGCGGTTCTCCCGTCACGCTCCCGGGTGCCTCGCCTGCGACGGCGGGCGCCGCTCGGGAGCTGTTCGTGTCACTCACCGGTTCCGGACCCCCGTGGTCCGGCTTCGGCGAAAGTCTTCTGGTCGGCGCGCCGACCGGAACGGCCGGACCCGAGTGGCTCTGGGGCACCGGGCGGTTCGGTGGCGCAGCAACGGCATCGCTAGACGGCGATCTCCGGCACCGCCGCGGTCCGCTGGGCAGCGTCGCGGTCAGGCGCGAACGGGTCGGTCACCGTGCCGGTCTCCTCATCGAGCGGCCCCTGCGCCAGCCTGGTCACCGCTGCGGGGACCGGCGGCGCCAGGTCGGCCGTAGCGCGGAGGCCGGACAGGACGTCGTCGGGTCGCACGGCAGGTGTGAGATGCCGTACTACCAGGCGCAGTATCGCACAGGAGCGCGGGGCAGGCCCATCGGACCCGCCCGTCGTGGCCGGCTCGACGGTGAGTCGTACCACAGCGGCCCTGGCGTCGAAGGCGCGCATCCCCTTCTTCGTCTGCCGCCGCACCTCCACGGACTCGGCGGCGAGGAAGGCGGTGACGGCCCGCTGGGCCGCCTCCGGCTCCACGCCGTCCAGCCGCAGCTGCCAGCAGGATGCCTGCAGCTGCGCCGCGAAGTCCGTGGTGCGGGCCTCGACCGCGTCGACGATGTCGATGCCGTCCGGCAGCGACTCGTCGAGCCGGGCACGCAGCTCGGCGGGGTCACGCGGCGCGCTCAGGGCGAGCTCCAGGTACTCGGCCTCGCTGGCGGCCCCGGTCGGGGCGGCGCCGGCATAGGAGACCTTGGGGTGGGGGGTGAATCCCGCGGAGTACGCCATCGGCACCTCGGCCCGCCGCAGCGCCCGCTCCAGGGCGCGCTGCACGTCACGGTGGCTGGTGAACCGCAGGCGGCCACGCCTGGCGTAACGCAGGCGGATGCGCTGCACCGCCGGCGCGGGCGGTGGGCCTACGGGCTGTCGCTTGCCCAGTGTCTTCGTCCCTCGTACGGATGGTCTCGGACGTCCCCGGTCCGTCGGGCGGACCGTTGCTCTGCCTCCAGGTTACGTGGGTCCCGTCGGGATCCAGTACCTCAGCTTCACTCCGCGCTGGTCCTCGTAGACACCACCGCAGGCCTCGATGACCTTGCGGGAGGCGACGTTGTCGACGTCACAGGTGAGCAGCACGGGGTCGAGGCCGAGCCGGTACGCGAGGGGAAGGGCGGCGCGCAGCATGGCCGTGGCGTGGCCACGGCGGCGGGCGGAGGGACGCACGTCGTAGCCGATGAGGCCGCCGTGGTCCAGCAGGCGCGGGGTGAGGCGGTGGCGGATGTTCAGCCGCCCGAGGTAGGTCGCGGACGCGCCGTCCTCGCCGTGGTCGACCCACCACAGGATCGTGGTCGGGACGAAGCCCGCGGGGCGCTCGGTGTCCTCGCGGGCGTCCGCCCGGCACCGCTCGACGTACGTGGCGAAGACCGCCGGGTCCTGCCAGCTGTCGCCGTAGCGCCGCATGTCGTGGCCCTGCATGGAGTCGTCCCCCGGGCCGCCGCGGCCCTCGGCCTCGTACTCCTTCACCGCCTGGAGGAACGAGGCGTGTACGGCGGTGGTGGGCTCGACCAGCTCGGGCATCCCCCCATTATCGGCCACGCCGCACGGCGGCGCTCAGCCGGTACGTCGCCCACGGTGACCGACGCCCTCCTCACCTCCCGTGTGCCGCGTCGACCGTGGCCCGGTGCGCGTCGAGGTACACGTCGAGCGCCGGTCGCGGCTCGCGCCCCAGAAGCGCGGGCAGCGCGTTCTCACCGATCCCGCCGCCGTCCAGGAAGCCTCCGGCGATCGCCGAGTACGTGCCGAGCAGCATCGGCACCTGGAACGGCAGCGCCTCGCCGGCCAGGATGACCGCCTCGCGGGTCGCGGCGAGCGAGCCCGGCTCGTACCGGCCCGCGATCGCCGCCGCGAGCTCGGCGCCCGACAGGGCCCGCTCGCCGACGAGCTCGTACGTCCGCCCCGCGTGCCGCTCGGGCGCGGCCACCACGCGCGCCGCCACGGCGGCGAGGTCCCCGCGGGCGACCGCCGCCAGGGAGCCCTGCCCCAGCGGGGCCGTGATCGTGCCGTCGGGGGTGGGCGCGGCGATGGCGGCGAGGAACTCGGCGTAGAGCCCGTTGCGCAGCACCGTCCACGCGAGCCCGGCGCGGGCCAGGCGGCGTTCGGTCCAGCGATGGGCGAGCGCGTAGGGCAGGTGGTCGCCGTCGCCGCTGAGGCTCGTGTACACGACGTGCGCGACGCCGGCGCGCTCGGCCGCCGCGATCGCCGCCTCGTGCCGTGCGACGACGACGTCGTCCTCGGCGTATCCGGCGGAGATGAGCAGCAGCGTGTCGACGCCCGTGAGGTCGAGGGAGGACGGGTCGTCGAAGTCAACGCGCCGCTCGGCCGGGGAACGGGGCGCGCGCGTGCCCAGCACGACGTCCTCACGGCCGGCCAGTTCGGCCGCGACGAGCTGTCCGAGCGCCCCACCGGCACCGCTGACGAGAATCATGGAAACACCCTCCGAGAACTGTGTGTTCACATCCTCGGGAGCGGAAGCGGTCCGCGTAAGGAGGCACTCTGATGTCAGCAGGGCACACCGCCGTAACCACCCCGGCGCGGGGCACGCCCGTGGTCGACTGCTCGACCCCGCGCGAGGAGTGCGCGGTCCGCGACGTGCTGGACCGGCTCGGCGACCGGTGGTCGGTGTACGTGATCGTCGAACTCTCCGCCGGGCTACGGCGCTTCAAGGAGCTGCAACGCGCCATCCCCGGCGACATCTCGCAGCGCATGCTCACCCTCACCGTCCGCCGCCTGGAGCGCGACGGCCTGGTCAGGCGGACCGTGTACCCGACCGTGCCGCCCCGGGTCGAGTACGAGCTGACGGAGACGGGCCACAGCTTCACCCACCTGGTGAGGGCGCTGGCGGACTGGTCGACCGCTCACCGGCCGGCCATCGCCGCCGCCCGCGAGGCCTGGGACGCCGCCGCCGACGACGCGCGGCGGCACCCCGACCCACCCGGGCGGGGCGCTAGGACTTCCTGACCGCCAAGGGCAGCAGCTTCCTGCCCGTCGGGCCGATCTGGATCTCCGTGTCCATCGCCGGGCACACGCCGCAGTCGAAGCACGGGTTCCACCGGCAGTCCTCGACCTCCTGCTCGTCGAGGGCGTCCTGCCAGTCCTCCCACAGCCAGTCCTTGTCGAGGCCGGAGTCGAGGTGGTCCCAGGGGAGCACCTCCTCGTGGCCGCGCTCGCGCGTGGTGTACCAGTCGACGTCGACGCCGTGGGCCGCGAGGGCGTGCTCGGCGCACTCCATCCACTGCTTGTAGGAGAAGAACTCCCGCCACCCGTCGAAGCGGCCGCCCGCCTCGTACACCGCGCGGACCACGTCGCCGACGCGCCGGTCACCGCGCGAGAGCAGGCCCTCGACGATGCCGGGCTTGCCGTCGTGGTACCGGAAGCCGATGGATCGGCCGTACCGCCTGTCGGCGCGGATCGCGTCGCGGAGCTTCTCCAGGCGGGCGTCGGTCTCCTCCGCCGACAGCTGCGGCGCCCACTGGAACGGGGTGTGCGGCTTGGGAACGAAGCCGCCGATGGAGACCGTGCAGCGGATGTCGTTGGAGCCGGTGACCTCGCGGCCCTTGGCGATGACCTTCGTGGCCATCTCGGCGATCTGGAGGACGTCCTCGTCGGTCTCGGTCGGCAGGCCGCACATGAAGTACAGCTTCACCTGACGCCATCCGTTGCCGTAGGCGGTGGCGACGGTGCGGATCAGGTCCTCCTCGGAGACCATCTTGTTGATCACCTTGCGGATGCGCTCGCTGCCGCCCTCGGGGGCGAAGGTGAGGCCGGAGCGGCGTCCGTTGCGGGTGAGCTCGTTGGCCAGGTCGACGTTGAAGGCGTCGACCCGGGTGGAGGGCAGGGAGAGGCCGACCTTGTCGTCCTCGTACCGGTCGGCGAGGCCCCGGGCCACTTCGGCGATCTCGCTGTGGTCGGCGGAGGAGAGGGACAGCAGGCCCACCTCCTCGAAGCCGGTGGCCTTCAGCCCCTGCTCGACCATCTCGCCGATGCCGGTGATGGAGCGCTCCCTGACCGGGCGGGTGATCATGCCGGCCTGGCAGAAGCGGCAGCCGCGGGTGCAGCCGCGGAAGATCTCCACGGACATCCGCTCGTGGACGCTCTCGGCGAGCGGGACGAGCGGCTTCTTCGGGTACGGCCACTCGTCGAGGTCCATGACGGTGTGCTTGGCCACCCGCCACGGGACGCCCGAGCGGTTCGGGACGACGCGGGAGATCCGGCCGTCCGGCAGGTACTCGACGTCGTAGAACCCCGGCACGTAGACCCCGCCGGTGCGCGCGAGACGCAGCAGCAGCTCCTCGCGGCCCCCGGGGCGGCCCTCCTGCTTCCAGACGCGGATCAGCTCGGTGATCTCCAGCACCGCCTGCTCGCCGTCGCCGATGACGGCGCAGTCGACGAAGGCGGCGATGGGCTCGGGGTTGAACGCCGCGTGGCCGCCGGCGATGACCAGCGGGTGCTCCTCGGTGCGGTCGGCGGCGGCGAGGGGGATGCCGGCCAGGTCGAGCGCGGCGAGGAGGTTGGTGTACCCGAGCTCGGTGGAGAACGACACGCCGAGCACATCGAACGCGCCGACGGGCCGGTGGGCGTCCACGGTGAACTGTGGGACGCCGTGCTCACGCATCAGGCGCTCCATGTCGGGCCAGACGCTGTAGGTCCGCTCGGCCAGCACGCCCTCGCGCTCGTTGAGCACCTCGTAGAGGATCATGACGCCCTGGTTGGGCAGGCCGACCTCGTAGGCGTCGGGGTACATCAACGCCCAGCGGACGTCGCAGGCGTCCCAGTCCTTGACGGTGGAGTTCAGCTCACCGCCGACGTACTGGATCGGCTTCTGGACGTGCGGGAGGAGGGCCTCCAGGCGCGGGAAGACCGATTCGACAGGCATGAGGTGAGTCTTTCGAGCGAACGAGCAGTGCCGGACGTGGGTCGGCCATCCAGCCTACCGGCTGGCCGGTGCGAGCTCGTCCGCCAGCGTCAGTCGCGCAAGCTCGCTCTCGCTGGCGGCGGCGAGGGCCACCTCGCGCTGGTAGAGGACGCCGTAGCTGAAGGAGGGCTCGCCGGCTCGCTCGGCGACGTCCGCGAGGCGCAGCAGCTCCCCGCGGACGAGGACGCTGTCCTGGTGTTCGCCGAGCAGCTGCTGGACCCGGGTGAGCTGGCGGACGTGCGTCCTGGCCCGCGTGCCGAGGGCCGGCGTGGCGGCCTCGGCGGCGTAGCGGGCGCGCTTGGCCGCCTTGCGGGCGCTGTGGAGGGCGGTGTCGCGGTCCGGGCCCTCCGGCGCGGCCAGCGCGGACTCGACGCGGGTGGTCAGCCGGGCGAGGTCGCGGCGGAGCGCGGCGTCGAGGACCGGACGGGCGGGGCGGGCCGCGACCTTCCGCAGGGGCGGCGCGGTGAGCAGCACCGCGTCGAGGGTGTCGAGGAGCGTGAGGTACCGCTCGCTGTCGAGGACGGCGAGCAGGCGCCTGCGGCTGTCGGAACGGTGGGAGCGGGCCGCCAGGCGCAGCCGGCGGCTGAGCGGACCACGGCGCAGGGAGACGGGGAGCTCGCGGAGGCGGGCGGCGAGCCGCTCGGCGAGCACCTCCCGGTCGCGGTCGACGCCCAACTCGGCGGCCAGCCAGCGGAGCTCTGCGTCGACGGGGGCGGTGACGGCGCGGTCGAGGACCTTTCTGTGGGTGGCCAGGCAGCTGCGGAGGCGGCGGACGGCGACGCGCATCCGGTGGACGGCGTCGGGGAGCTCGCGGCGCGCGGCGGGATCGAGGGTGAGGAGGGCGTCGAGCTGGCGGCGGGCGTAGGCCAGCACGTGGTCCCCCGCCGCGTCGGCCGGCGCCGCCGTCGCAGCCTTCTTCGACGTCGACGTCGACGTCGACGTCGACTTCGGCTCCGGCTCCGGCTCCGGCCTTGCCTTCGCCTTTGCCTTTGGCTTCGTCGCGTTCGGCTTCGGGTCCGCCGCCGGCTCGGTCTCGGGCTCGGGCTCCCGTTCCCACGCCCGCTCCTGCCCCCGTTCCGTGTGCGGCCCGGTCTCCCGCTCGGTCGCCCCCGGCCCGGGGACGGCGGTCTCGGCGAGGGCGCGGTGGAGCTTGGAGGAGACGGCGGAGCGGGTGAGACCGGCCGCGGTCAGCCGGTGGTGCAGGACGTCGAGCAGGGCCGGGTCGACGCCCTGCGCGAGTTCGAGCTCCACCTCGGTCCAGGCGACCGTGCGGCCGGTCCCGGCACGCTCGGCGGTGACCTGGTCGACGGCGAGCTCGGCGAGGACGGCGCCCCCCTCGTCGCGCAGCTCACGTCGCGCGCGCTCGGTGCGGAGCCGCAGAACGGGCCGCAGCTCGGCCCGGCGGGTGCGGGAGCGCACCAGCGAGGCCAGCGAGGCGGGGGGTGTGGGGCTGCCGAGCGGCGCGCGGATCTCCTCCTTCGCGCCCGCGGCGCCGGGCTGGGGGATCTTCAGGTGCCAGCCGGCGTCGTCGCCCCCGCTGCGGCGGCGGAGCGTGATGCCGGCGGCGGCGAGGCGTTGGTCGTGCGTGTCGTAGTAGACGGCCGTCAGCTGGACGGTGTCGCGTTCCCTGGTGCCGGCGACGCCGCCCGCGCCGGTCAGCGCGGCCGCCAGGGCCGTGGGATCGGGGGCCGTGGGATCGGGGGCGGTGGCACCGGAGACCTCGTACTTCCTCTCGGTCTCGGTGCTGCTGGTGAGCTCCGTGCCGGCGGTCATCACGCCTCCTCGCGGTGTCGCCGGGAGGCGGGCCGTCGAGGCGTCCCCACCCCCTCCTCGCAGGATACTCAGGGACACTCAGGCGGAAAGAGGGCGTTTCATCCGGACTGACTGGAGGAGACCTATGGCTATCCATGAGGCGAACATGGCGGTGCCGCCGTAGGAGAGGAACGGCAGGGGGACGCCGGCCACGGGCATGATGCCGAGGGTCATCCCGATGTTCTCGAAGCTCTGGAACGCGAACCAGGCGACGACCCCGGCGGCGATGATCGTGCTGTACAGGTCGCTGGCGCCCCGGGCGATGCGCAGGGCCCGCCAGAGGACCACGCCTATCAGCAGGATGATGGTGCCCGCGCCGACGAAGCCGAGTTCCTCGCCCGCCACGGTGAAGATGAAGTCGGTCTGCTGTTCGGGCACGAACTGCCCCGTGGTCTGCGTGCCCTCGAAGAGCCCCTTGCCGTAGAGGCCGCCGGAGCCGATGGCGATGCGGGCCTGGTTCGTGTTGTACCCGGCGCCGGCCGGGTCGAGGGAGGGGTTGACGAAGGCGCCGAAGCGGTCGAGCTGGTACTGGTCGAGGATGCCCAGCGCCCAGACCAGCACGGCGCCGCCGGCGCCCGCGAGTATCAGCCCGACCGACCAGCCTATGGCCGCGCCGGAGGCCACCAGGACGCCGAGGACGATGACGCTCAGCACCATCGCCATGCCCAGGTCGTCGACGATGACGATGGCGAGCGGGGCGGCGGCCAGGGCGAGCGACTGGATCACCGCGCGGGTGCCGGGGAAGTCCCGGTCACCCGCGTCGACCTGGGCCGCCAGGACCACCGCCATCGCCAGGATGACGGCGACCTTCGCGAACTCGGCGGGCTGGAGGGTGTAGCTGCCGATGGCGATCCAGGCGCGCTGCCCGTTGATCTCGGTGCCCAACGGGCTGAAGACCGCGAGGATGGCTATGAGGGAGAAGACGTAGTAGAGCGGGACGCCGCTGCGCAGCCTGTGGTGGCCCAGCCACATCACGCCGACCGCGAGGGCGACGCCGACCGCGAGGTTGATCAGCTGACGGACGAGGAAGTACTGCGGGTCGCCGTTGGTGATGTCGTCGCGGTTGCGCGTGGCCGACCAGACCAGCACGCAGCCCATGGCGGACAGGCCGGCGGCGGCCAGCAGGAGGATCCAGTCGACCCGTCGCGCGAGGGAGTCGCGGGACAGGGCGCGGCGCAGGGCGCCGCCGGAGGAGGGCAGCGGCCGGTCGGGGGGCAGGGAGTGCACACTCATGGCTGGCTGGGGCGTCCCCGCTTCACTGGATGTCGGAGGTGGCGGCGACGTCGAAGTCCTGGTCGCGCTGGGCGACGATCGAACCGTTCTCGTCGATCTGGGGAAGCTGGCGCTGCGGCTCGGGCAGCAGGGCGCGGTTCTCGTGGATCGAGCCGTCCTCGGCGACGCCGTAGATCGCCTCGTAGATGTTGCGGACGTATGGTCCTGAGGCGCCGGAGCCGGTGCCCGCCTGGGACATCGTCATCACCACGGTGTAGTCGTCGGAGAAGGTGGCGAGCCAGGAGTCGGTCTGCTGGTCGCCGTAGCCCTCGGCGGTGCCGGTCTTGGCGTGCAGCGGGATCTCGTCGTGCGGCCAGCCGAGGAAGCGCCAGTCGGCGGTGCCCCGCGTGACGACGTCCGAGGTGGCCTGCTGGAGGTTGCGGACGGTCTCGTCGTCGGCGGGGATCTGGCCGTTGACGGTGGGTTCGATCTCCTCGACGTGCTGGCCGTCGGGGCTGATGACGGCCTTGCCGACGGTGGGCTGGTACAGCGTGCCGCCGTTGGCGATGGCGGCGTAGATGCTGGCCATCTGGAGCGGGGTGACCAGCACGTCGCCCTGGCCGATGGAGAAGTTCAGCATGTCGCCCGCGCGCATCCGCATGCCCTCGGTGCAGTTCTCGCGGGCGATCTGGGCCTCGTAGTCGTCCCGGTCGGAGTCGGCCATCTCGCACCAGACCTCCTCGTTGAGCTCCCAGTAGTCCTGCTTCCACTCGCGGTCCGGGATGCGGCCGGCGGCCTCGTCGGGGAGGTCGACTCCCGTGGGGGCGCCCAGCCCGAACTCGTGCGCGGTGGTGAACAGCCAGTCCTCGGGTTCGCCCTGCGGGTCGATGCCGCCGTCCTGGAGCCACATCTGGTGCGCGATGCCGTAGAAGACGGTGTTGCAGGAGACCTCCAGCGCCTGGCCGATCGTGATGGGCCCGTACGCGGAGGACTCGAAGTTGCGGAAGCTCTGGCCGCCGACGTTGTAGGAGGAGGAGCAGTTGTAGGTGTCGTCCCAGGCGAAGCCGCCGTTGACGGCGGCGGTGGAGGAGATCACCTTGAACGTGGAGCCGGGCGGGCCCTGCCCCTGGATGGCGCGGTTGAGGAGGGGGTCGTTGGCGTCCTCGTCCGTCAGGCGGGCGTAGTCGGAGGTGGAGATGCCGCCCACCCAGATGTTGGGGTCGTAGTCGGGGTAGGAGGCCATCGCGACGATGCGGCCGGTGTCGTTCTCGATGACCACGGCGGCGCCCGAGTCGGCCTCGTAGTCCCGTCCGGTGATGTCGTCGTGCGTCCGGCGCGCCTCCCTGATGGCGTTCTCCAGCTCGTTCTCGACGACGGCCTGGACGCGGGAGTCGATGCTGGTGACCAGGTGGGAGCCCGCCTGGGCGTCGACGCTCTGGGACTCGCCGAGGACCCGGCCGAACTTGTCCACCGCGTAGTCCGTGACGCCGGCCTGGCCGCGCAGGAAGCTGTCGTAGGTGTTCTCCAGACCCGAGCGGCCGATCTGGTCCGAGCGCAGCAGCGGCTGGTCGGTGTCCTCCGAGGCGGCGACCTCCTCGTCGGTGACGGGGCCGAGGTATCCGAGGACCTGGGAGGTGGCGGCGCCGTACGGGGAGGGGTACCGGCGCACGGCGGTGGGCTCGGCGATGATGCCCGGGAAGTCCTCGGCGCGTTCGCGGATCTGGAGGGCCTGCTGCGGGGTGGCGTCGTCGGTGATGGGGATCGGCTGGTAGGGGGAGCCGTTCCAGCAGGGCTGGGGGGTCTCGGCGTCACACAGCCGGACCTGGTTGGCCACCTCCTCGACCGGCACGCCCAGCAGCTCCGCGACGCGGGCGAGGACGGCCTCGCCGTCGTCGGGCTGGCGCAGCAGCTCGGTGCGGTCGGCGGAGACCACGAGCCGGGTCTCGTTGTCGGCGATCGGCACGCCGCGGGCGTCGAGGATGGTGCCGCGCACGGCGGGCTGGACCACCTGCTGCACGTGGTTCCCCGCGGCGGCCTCGGCGAACTCGTCGCCCTGCCGGATCTGGAGGTACCACAGCCGGCCGCCGAGGGTGAGCAGGAGGGAGAAGACCAGTATCTGGATGACGACGAGCCGGATCGTGATCCGGGACGTCCTTCCGGTCTCCGGGATGTTCGTCACGGGGCCCCCTCGGTGGTCCCAGAGGCTGTCGTCACAGGCGCTTGACCCCCTTGATGCGCCCGGCGCGGGCGCGGGCCGAGCGGCTGAGGAGCGTGGTGCGCGGGCCGCCGGAGCCGGTGCCCCTGAACCCGCCGCGGCGGGCGCCGCGGGTGCCGCGGGCGCGCAGGCCGCTGCCCGAGGTCAGCCAGGCGATGGCCGTCTCGCCAGCCGCCGAGCCCGCACCGCTGGCCTCCCCGGCCAGCGGGTCGCTCTCCAGCCGCCGAGCCATGCTCATGATGAACGGCACCGTGAACGGCGCGAGCAGCAGGTCGTAGATGGCGGCGGTCAGGAGCAGCTCGGTCAGGCCCGAGCCGCGCACCGCGGTGTCGCCGACGAGGGCGCCGACGCCGGCGTAGAGCAGGGTGGAGCTGGTGGCCCCCGCGGCGACGACGAGCATCGGCACGGTGGCGGAACGGTGCTGGCCCGTCTCGGGCTTGGTCAGGCCGGCCGCGTACCCGACGACGCACAGCACGAGGGCGTACCGGCCCACCGCGTGGTCGGCGGGGGGCGCGAGGTCGGCGAGCAGGCCGGCCGCGAAGCCGGTCAGCGCGCCGCCGACGTGCCCGTAGACCAGGGCGAGGGCGAGGACGGTCAGCAGCAGCAGGTCGGGCACGGCGCCCGGCAGCTGGAGCCTGGCGAGGAGGGTGACCTGGATGACCAGCGCCACGACCACCAGGAGCGTGGCGAACAGGGTGCGGGACAGGCGCATCTGTCAGCTCCTGGCGGACGGGGGCGCGGACTGGTGGGTGGTGTCGCCCGACGCGGCGGCGCCGGCGACGGTGTCCGACGTCTCCTCCGGATCGGAGGCGTCGTCCACGTCCGCGGTCGCGTCCGCGTCGGGACTGGTGTCCGCGCTGGGGTTCGCGTCCGGGCCGGGGCTCGCGTCCGGGCCGGGAGTGTCGGACGAGTCCTCCGACCCGGCCGGACCGTCCGCGTCGGTCTCGCCCGCGGGCTCCTCCTCACCGCGCCCGCCCTCCTGCCCGGCGGCGCGCGTCTCCTCGCGCGTCTCCTCCGGGCGGGGCGGCAGCACGCTGTCGCGCGGGTCGTCGCGCGGCGGCTGGACCACGACGCCGACGATGTCGAGCTGGGTGAACTCCACGTAGGGCCTCACCTCGACGGTGCGGGTGAGGTCGCCGGCGCCGCGGTTGACGTTCACCACCTCGCCGACCGGGACGCCCGGCACGAAGGGCCTGTTCTCCAGCGAGCCCAGCGTCACCATCCGGTCGCCCACGCCCACGCTCGCCTGGTAGTTGGTGAGCTGGACCTGAAGGGTGTCGCCGCCCCGGCCGGAGGCGAAGCCCATCTCGCCGGTGCCCTCCATGCGCGTCCCGACGGTGAAGTTCGGGTCGTTGGCCAGCAGCACCGTGGAGATGCTGGGGCCGACGGTCGTGACGCGGCCGACGAGGCCGTCACCGTTGAGCACCGTCATGTCGGGGGCGATGCCGTCCTCGCTGCCGACGTCTATCGTCACGGTCCACGAGAAGCCCTGGGCGGCGCCGATCGCGATGACCTGGGCGCCGACGATCCCGTACTGCCCGGCGCCGGCGAGGCCGAGCAGCTCCTCGACCTGCTCCATCCGGGAGTCGCGGAACTCCTCGCTGCCCAGCTGCTGGCGCAGCTCGGCGTTCTCCTCCTCCAACGCGCTGATGCGGTCGTGCCGGTCGCCGGACTCCCGCACGGCGCTGAGCGCGTTGGCGACGGGGTCCACGCCCGCGGCCACGCCCTCCTCGACGGGGCCGAAGACCGCGGCCGCCGCCTCCCGGGCACCGTCGAGCGGGGAGTTCTCGCCGCTGCGCATGTCCACCGTGATCAGTGCGAAGGCGATGGAGACCAGCAGGATGAGAAGGAGCCGGCTCTCTCGGGTGTCCCTCACGTGCCTTTGGCCGTGCCTTTCTGGTTGAACGGGCTGGCGTCCGGAATGGTCGTCGGATCGTCTGCTGGGGTCCGCGACGAGCGGGTCAGCGTCTGGGCTGGGCGTCGAGGACCTGCTGGAGGGCCTCGAACTCCTCGACGCACTTGCCCGAGCCCAGGGCCACGGAGTCCAGCGGATCCTCCGCGATGTGGATCGGCATGCCGGTCTCGCGGCGCAGCCGCTCGTCCAGGCCGCGCAGCAGCGCACCGCCACCGGTCAGGACGATGCCGCGGTCCATCACGTCGCCCGACAGTTCGGGCGGGCACTTGTCCAGCGTGGTCTTGACCGCGTCGACGATGGCGTTGACCGGCTCCTCCATGGCCCGGCGCACCTCGGCCGAGGAGATCACGACGGTCTTCGGCAGCCCGCTGACCAGGTCACGGCCGCGGATCTCGGTGTGCTCGTCGGTGTCCGTCTCGTACGCGGAGCCGATGGTGATCTTGATGCTCTCGGCGGTGCGCTCGCCGAGGAGGAGGCTGTACTCCTTCTTGATGTGCTGGATGATCGCGTTGTCCAGCTCGTCGCCCGCCACCCGGATGGACTGGGCCGTGACGATGCCACCCAGCGAGATGACGGCGACCTCGGTGGTGCCGCCGCCGATGTCGACCACCATGTTGCCCGTGGCCTCGTGGACCGGGAGCCCCGAGCCGATCGCCGCGGCCATCGGCTCCTCGATGATGTGCACCTGGCGGGCACCGGCCTGCGTCGACGCCTCGATGACGGCGCGGCGCTCCACGCCGGTGATGCCGGAGGGCACACAGATCACGACGCGGGGGCGGGCGAGATAACGGCGCTTGTGGATCTTGAGGATGAAGTACCGGAGCATCCGCTCGGTGATCTCGAAGTCGGCGATGACGCCGTCCTTGAGCGGGCGCACGGCGACGATGTTGCCGGGAGTCCGGCCGATCATCTTCTTCGCTTCGGCGCCGACCGCGAGAATGCCGCCGGTGTTGGTGTTGATGGCGACGACCGACGGTTCGTTGAGGACAATGCCGCGACCCCTGACGTAGACCAGCGTGTTGGCCGTCCCGAGGTCGACTGCCATGTCACGGCCGATGAACGACATACTGTTCGCCATAGAGATACATCTGGCCTTCCAGCTGGATCGAAGTGTGCAGGGAGGTCGGCGAGGGTGCGATGAATCGCGCGCTTGGGGCGACTGAGCCATCGTATCCACGGCCGGTCGAACGCGGAGCGCGGGAGCGCCGCTTCCGCCATTGTCGGTGGAACCCTGCTCCACCTCCATCATGGTGACGTCGTGTTCGGGTGAAGGGTTCCCTCGTTCGACTGTACATACCGGGACGGAGCAACGGCATTCGGGCGACGCGCCGGTAAACGCAGAGATGTGGTGAGGACGGCCAGAGGTCGGCCAGCCGCCGGTGATCACTCCTGACCGGCGCCCGCTGATGCCGGATCAGTCGCGACCGTATCGCCCGGGAAAGAAGATCTCCAGCTCCCGCTCCGCGGACTTCTCGGAATCCGAGGCGTGGATGAGGTTCTCGCGCACGACCGTGCCGAAGTCGCCGCGAATCGTGCCGGGCGGGGCCGCGATCGGATCGGTCGGGCCGGCGAGCGCCCGCATTCCCTCGATGACGCGTTCCCCCTCGACGACCAGCACGACGCTGGGGCCCGAGGACATGAACTCGACCAGCCCCTCGTAGAAGGGGCGGCCGACGTGCTCGGCGTAGTGCGTCGCGAGCGTGTCGCGGTCGAGGGTGCGCAGCTCCAGCGCGGTGATGACCCACCCCGCCTTCCGCTCGACGCGGCCGATGATCTCGCCGGTCAGGCCCCGGCTGACAGCGTCCGGCTTGAGAAGGACGAGAGTGCGCTCAGTCATGTCGGGCGGCTCCTGGGAGTCGGGACGGCTGGGACAGCCGGGAGGGCTGGGGAGGGGGATGCCGGACGGTGCCGGTGATCGTTCAAAAACCCTACCGGGCGGCCTTCAGAGCGTCGACCTTGCGTCCCACGTGGACGGAGGCACCCCACAGCCCGGCGAAGGCGGCACCGAGCAGGAACATCGCGGGCACGACGAAGCCGCTGGCCACGAGGCCGATCTGGAGCACCCAGCCGAGCTGGACACCGCCGGGCCGGCTGACGAGGCCGCACAGCGCCACGCACAGCACCATCGCCGTGCCGCAGACCGCCCACACCGCGGTGGGGGACGCCTCCGACAGCCGCACCGCCACCAGCCCGGCCAGGCCGATGACGACGAACTCGCTGAGCAGCGTGCTCATACAGAGGGTGCGCATCAGCGGCTCCCGCCCAACAGCAGGCGGGCCTCGCCCGCGGTGAAAACGGAGCCGGTGACCAGGACCCCGGCCCCGGCGTACTCGTGCTCCTCCTCGGCCAGGGTGATGGCGGCGTCCAGCGCGTCGTCGAGGCGGGGCTCGACCCGCACCCGGTCCTCCCCGAAGACCTCGACGGCCAGGGCGGCGAGCCGGTCGACGTCCATCGCGCGGTGCGTGGCGTTCCGTGTCACCACGACCTCGGAGAAGAGCGGCTCGAACGCGGCCAGCAGGCCGGCGACGTCCTTGTCGGCGCTGGTGCCGACGACGCCCACGAGTCGGCTGAACCCGAACGCCTCGGAGACGGCGGCGGCGGTCGCACGGGCGCCCGCGGGGTTGTGCGCCGCGTCGAGGATCACGGTGGGGCTGGAGCGCACCACCTCCAGGCGCCCGGGGGAGGTCACGGAGGCGAACGCCTCACGGACCACGTCCGCGTCGAGCGCCCGCCGGGCCGGCGCCTCGCCCCGGCCCTCGGGCCCCGTGGCGCCGATCCCGAGGAACGCCTCGACGGCGGCGAGCGCGACGGCCGCGTTGTGCGCCATGTGCGCGCCGTGCAACGGCAGGAAGACGTCCTCGTACTCGCCGCCGAGGCCGCGTAGCGTCAGCAGCTGCCCGCCGACCGCCACCTCGCGGGCCAGCACGCCGAACTCCAGACCCTCGCGGACCACCTCGGCACCCACCTCCGCCGCGCGCCGCAGCACCACGGCGGCGGCCTCGACCGGCTGCTGGGCCAGGACGACGGTGGCGCCCGGCTTGACGATGCCGGACTTCTCGGTGGCGATCTGCTCCGGGGTGGTGCCCAGGCGGTCGGTGTGGTCGAGGTCGATCGGGGTGATCACCGCGACGCGGGCGTCGATGACGTTGGTGGCGTCCCAGGTGCCGCCCATGCCGACCTCGACGACCGCGGCGTCCACCGGCGCGTCGGCGAAGGCCGCGTACGCCATGCCGGTCAGCACCTCGAAGAAGGACAGCCGGTGCCGCTCCCGGTCGTCGACGAGCTGCAGGTACGGGCGGACCTCCTGGTACAGCTCGACGAAGCGCTCGGCGGGGACGGGGGCGCCGTCGAGGCTGATCCGCTCGGTGATGGACTGGAGGTGCGGGCTGCCGTACCGCCCGGTCCGCAGCTCCAGCGAGGTCAGCAGCGCCTCGATCATGCGGGCGGTGCTGGTCTTTCCGTTGGTGCCGGTGACGTGGAGCGAGGGGAAGGCGTGCTGCGGCTCGCCGAGGACCTCCATCAGGGCGCGGATGCGCACCACGGAGGGCTCCAGCTTCGTCTCACCCCAGCGGGTGGCGAGCTCGGCCTCGACCTCGGCGAGGGCACGGTCGGTGGCGGGATCGGCGGGGCGGGCGGGGACCTCGGTGGCGGACGGGGAGCCGGCTCGGGCGCGCAGCGTGCGGCTGCCGGCCTCGATCGTCGCCAGGTCGGGGTCGCGGCCCGCCTCGGCGGCGACGATCTCCTCGAACGCGTCGGGCTCACCGGGCTCGCCTCGCCCGGCGGACTCGGAGGGCTCGGCGGGCTCCGGCGGCTCGGAGGGGTCCGACGCGTCGGGACGGTCCTGGTCGGTCACGCGGCCCAGTCTACGGTCCGCCCCGCCGCCGTCCCGCCGCCGCCCCGGCCGGAGGGGGCCCAGGTCAGAGGCCCGACGGGCCGTCGACCCGGGCCCTGGCGGGGGCCGGGTGGGAACGCGGCGTCAGCCGGGCAGCCGGTCCAGCTGCTCGCGGACGCGCGCGATGTCGGACTCGGCCGTGGCCTGCCGGGCGCGGATCTTCTCCACGACCTGCTCGGGCGCCTTGGCGAGGAAGTTCTCGTTGCCCAGCTTGGCCGTGGTCTGGGCCAGCTCCTTCTCGGCCGCGGCGAGGTCCTTCGTCAGCCGCCGGCGCTCGGCCTCGACGTCGATGGCGCCGGAGAGGTCGAGCGCGACGGTCGTGCCGACGACCGGCAACGTGGCGGTGGCCGTGAAGCCCTCCCCCGGCTCGGTCAGGCGCAGCAGCGCGCGGATCGCGGTCTCGTGCGCCGCCATGCCGGCCTGGGCCGCCAGGTCGAGGCGGGCGGGGACCCGCTGGCCCGGCTGGAGCCCCTGGTCGGCACGGAACCGGCGCACCTCGGTGACGAGCTCCTGCACCCGCGCGATCTCCCGCTCGGCCGCCGCGTCCCGGAAGCCGGGGTCGGCCGGCCAGTCGGCGACGACGAGCGACTCGCCGCCCGTGAGCGTCGTCCACAGCTCCTCGGTGACGAACGGCATCAGCGGGTGGAGCAGGCGGAGCATGGTGTCGAGGACCTCGCCGAGCACGCGCTGGGCGACCTCGGCCGGCCGCCCGCCCGCGGCGAAGACCGGCTTGGCCAGCTCGACGTACCAGTCGAAGACCTCGTCCCACGCGAAGTGGAAGAGGGCGTCGCTGGCCTTGGCGAACTGGTAGTCCTCGTAGTACGCGTCGGCCTCGGCGACGACCGCGCCCAGGCGGGAGAGGATCCAGCGGTCGGCCGCCGCCATCTCCCCGGCCTCCGGCAGGGGCCCCGCGACGGTGGCGCCGTTGAGCAGCGCGAAGCGGGTGGCGTTCCAGATCTTGTTGGCGAAGTTCCTGGAGGCCTGGACCCAGTCCTCGCCGACCGGGATGTCGACGCCCGGGTTGGCGCCGCGGGCGAGCGTGAAGCGCACGGCGTCGGCGCCGTAGGCGTCCATCCACTCCAGCGGGTCCACGACGTTGCCGAAGGAGCGGGACATCTTCTTGCCGAACTGGTCCCGGACCATGCCGTGCAGCGCGATGGTGTGGAAGGGGGGGACGCCGTCCATCGCGTAGAGGCCGAACATCATCATCCGGGCGACCCAGAAGAAGAGGATGTCGTACCCGGTGACCATGACGGAGTTCGGATAGAACCTCGCCAGGCTCGGCGTCTCCTCGGGCCAGCCCAGGGTGGAGAACGGCCACAGCCCGGAGGAGAACCACGTGTCGAGGACGTCGGTGTCCTGGTGCCAGCCCTCGGCCTCGCCGCCGGGCGGCTCCTCGTCGGGGCCGACGCAGACGATCTCGCCCCCCGGCCCGTACCAGACGGGGATGCGGTGCCCCCACCACAGCTGGCGCGAGATGCACCAGTCGTGCATGTTGTCGACCCACTCGAAGTACCGGGAGGCCATCTCCTTGGGGTGGATCGCGACCCGCCCGTCGCGGACGGCGTCGCCCGCGGCCTTGGCGAGCGGGGCGACCCTCACCCACCACTGCATCGACAGCCGCGGCTCGATGGTGGTCCCGCAGCGGGAGCAGTGGCCGACGGAGTGCCGGTAGGGGCGCTTCTCGTCGACGACGCGGCCCTCGGCGCGCAGCGCGGCGACGACGGCGGAGCGCGCCTCCAGCCGGTCCAGGCCCTGGAAGGGGCCGTGCGCGGTGATGACGGCGTGCTCGTCCATGATCGTCAGCTGCGGCAGGCCGTGCCGGCGGCCGATCTCGAAGTCGTTCGGGTCGTGCGCCGGGGTCACCTTGACGGCGCCGGTGCCGAACTCCGGGTCGACGTGCTCGTCGGCGACGACGGGGATGGCGCGGTCGGTCAGCGGCAGGGAGATCGTCCGGCCGATCAGGTGCGCGTAGCGCTCGTCGTCGGGGTGGACGGCGACGGCGGTGTCGCCGAGCATCGTCTCCGCCCGGGTCGTGGCGACCACGACCGAGTCCTCGCCGTCCCCGTACCGCAGCGAGACCAACTCGCCGTCGTCCTCCTGGTACTCCACCTCGATGTCGGAGATGGCGGTCAGGCAGCGCGGGCACCAGTTGATGATGCGCTCGGCGCGGTAGATCAACTCGTCGTCGTAGAGGCGCTTGAAGATGGTCTGGACGGCGCGGGAGAGGCCCTCGTCCATGGTGAAGCGGTCCCGGGACCAGGCGACGCCGTCGCCGAGGCGACGCATCTGCCCCTGGATCTGGCCGCCGGAGGTGGCCTTCCACTGCCAGACGCGCTCGACGAACGCCTCACGGCCGAGGTCGTGACGGGACTTGCCCTCGTTGGCGAGCTGCCGCTCGACCGCGTTCTGCGTCGCGATGCCCGCGTGGTCCATGCCGGGCTGCCACAGCGTCTCGTAGCCCTGCATGCGCTTGCGGCGGGTGAGGGCGTCGATCAGCGTGTGCTCGAGGGCGTGGCCGATGTGGAGGCTGCCGTAGACGTTCGGCGGCGGGATGACGATCGTGTACGGCTCCTTGTCGCTGGCCGCGTCCGCCTCGAAGTACCCGCGTTCTACCCAGCGCTCGTACAGCTTCTCCTCGACCTCGGCCGGCGCGTACTGCGGCGGCAGGGCTGCGGGGGTGCTGTGGGGCCCGGTGGCGGGCGGCTGAGTGTTCTCGGTCACGGCGCTCAGTGTAAGGCGATGGGGGGCACCGCTTCGAATCCGAATGCCCCCGCTCCCCCGCCGGGCCGCGGACCGGTCCTCGATGTACAGCCGGGCATCTCGTCAGACAGGATGTGGGTCATGCATCCGGAAGCAGGCTTTCCGATGCGAGCCGACTGACGTTCCTCCGAGGGGAAGCACCATGAGCTACAACCAGCCGGGGCCGTACGGTCAACAGCCCCCCGGCCAACCCGGCCCGTACGGGGGGCCGCCGCAGGGGCCGCCACCGGGCGGGCCGCCGGGGCCGCCACCGGGCGGCGGCAACCCGTACGGGCCGGGCGGCACACCCGGGGCTCCCCCTCCCGTGGGCGGCCAGCCCGGCCAGCCCGGCCACCCGGGTCAGCCCCCGGGTCCCGGGTACGGCTATCCCACACCGCAGCAGCCCGGACCCTACGGGCAGCAGCCGGCGCCGCCCCCCGGGCAGTACCCGGGCCAGGTGCCGGGTCAGATCCCGGGCCAGATCCCCGGCCAGCCTCCGGGCCAGCCCCCGTACGGGCAGCCGGGCGGTGGCGCCGGCGGTGGTGGCAGGAAGAACCGCACGCTTCTCATCGGGGTCGCGGTCGTCGCCGCGCTCGCGGTGGTCGGCGGTGGCGCGTTCTTCCTGCTCGGCGGGGACGACGGCAGCATCGCCGCCGACGACGGCACCCGCTACACCATCTCCCTGCCGGACCAGAGCGGTGAGTTCTTCCAGCACGAGTCGGGCGACGGGGGCGGACCCACCGACGAGGAGCTCGCCGAGGCCGGCCTCCAGGAGATGGAGAGCGCGGAGGCCACCTACCTCACGGTGGACCCGCAGGCCTTCGAGGAGGCCGGCGGCGTCTGGGAGCCGGGCACCATGACGCTCGGCGTCGTGGGCCTGTGGGGCGAGGTACAGGAGCCCGAGCAGGCCGTGGACGCGCTGTTCGCCCTCGCGACCGAGGAGGCCGGGCAGGAGGAGGACGTCGAGTTCGAGCTGATCGGCGACGCCCCGTCGGAGTACACGGACTCGGAGGCGGTGCTCAAGTGCCAGCAGGCCCGCGGCATGGAGCCCGACCCCGACCTCGGGTACCGGACGGAGGTCACGCTCTGCGTCTGGTCGGACTACAGCACGGTGGGGCTGGTCTACGTCGCGCCGATGCCGGACCTGCCCGAGGGCTTCGACCCGAACGCCGGGGAGGCGCCGGAGTTCCAGGCGCCCGAGCCGGTGTCGACCGACGCCGCGGCGGAGTACGTGCGGCAGCTGCGGACGGACTCGATCCAGCCCCGTGAGGGCGGGGGCGAGGGCTCCGGCGACACGGGCGAGGAGGGCTCCTCCGGCGCGGACAACAACCTCGACCAGTTCGAGAACGGTCCCTGACGGCCTGACGGAGCCGGGCGCGCGCTTCCGCGTGCCCGAGCCGTCTCCACGAGAGACTCCACGCGACAGGGGTCCGGCCAGCGCCCGACGGGCGCGCCGGGCCCCTTCGTCCCTGCCGGCCGCTGCGTCAGCGCCGTGTCAGGCGGTCTTCTCCTGCGGCGGGACGGCGGGGCCCCGCTGCTGGGCGAGCCGGGAGCGGGGCACCAGCGTGGGGTTCACGTTGGACCGGACGACGTCCTCGGTGATGACGACCTGGCCGACGTCCTGCCGGGAGGGCACCTCGTACATCACCGACATCAGCACCTCCTCCATGATCGCCCGCAGCCCCCTGGCGCCGGTGCCGCGCAGGATCGCCTGGTCGGCGATGGCCTCCAGCGACGGCATGTCGAACTCCAGCTCCACGCCGTCGAGCTCGAAGAGCCGCTGGTACTGCCGGACCAGGGCGTTGCGCGGCTCGACGAGGATGCGCAGCAGCGCCTCGCGGTCGAGGTTGTGCACGGAGGTGATGACCGGGAGCCGGCCGATGAACTCCGGGATCATGCCGTACTTCACCAGGTCCTCGGGGAGGGCGTCGGCGAGCAGGGCGGAGGAGTCGCGGTCGCGGTCGCGCTTGGAGCGGATGTCGGCGCCGAAGCCGATGCCGCGGGCTCCCGACCTGGTGCGGATGATGTCGTCCAGCCCCGCGAAGGCGCCGCCGACGATGAACAGGACGTTGGAGGTGTCGATCTGGAGGAACTCCTGGTGCGGGTGCTTGCGCCCGCCCTGCGGGGGCACGGCGGCCGTGGTGCCCTCCAGGATCTTCAGCAGCGCCTGCTGCACGCCCTCGCCCGAGACGTCCCGGGTGATCGAGGGGTTCTCGCTCTTGCGGGCCACCTTGTCGATCTCGTCGATGTAGATGATCCCCTGCTCGGCGCGCTTGATGTCGTAGTCCGCGGCCTGGATGAGCTTGAGCAGGATGTTCTCGACGTCCTCGCCGACGTACCCGGCCTCGGTGAGTGCGGTGGCGTCGGTGATGGCGAAGGGGACGTTCAGCATCCGCGCGAGGGTCTGGGCCAGCAGCGTCTTGCCGGAGCCGGTGGGGCCGAGCAGCAGGATGTTCGACTTGGAGAGCTCGATCTCCTCGTCCCTGGCCTGCCCGGAGTCGGCCTCGCTGGCCCGCACCCGCTTGTAGTGGTTGTAGACCGCGACGGAGAGGGCCTTCTTGGCGTCCTCCTGGCCGACCACGTACGAGTCGAGGAAGTCGTAGATCTCACGAGGCTTCGGGAGCTCGCCGAGCTCGGACTCCGGCGAGTCCGCCAGCTCCTCCTCGATGATCTCGTTGCACAGGTCGATGCACTCGTCGCAGATGTAGACCCCCGGGCCCGCGATGAGCTTCTTGACCTGTTTCTGACTCTTCCCGCAGAACGAGCACTTGAGCAGATCGCCACCATCACCGATGCGTGCCACGAGGTGCTTCCCCTTCGCCTGCGCACCGCCGGGGAGCGGTGCCTGGTGCTTGCTGAACACGACGGTACCCTGTCGCCCCGGCGGTGTGGGCCCCCCTTGGCGGGAATCCCCCTGCCGGGGCCGTCCCGCCAACAGGGGGTGGCCAGTTGTGGTCTCTCACGCGGCCGGGGCGCTGTCCCACACCGGGTGCCTCACAGCGTGGAGGACCGGGTCGTGATGATCTTGTCGACGAGGCCGTACTCGACGGCCTCCTCGGCAGTGAGGATCTTGTCCCGCTCGATGTCGTCCCGGATCTGCTCGACCGGGCGGGTGGAGTGCTTGGCGAGCAGCTCCTCCAGCTGGGTGCGCATCCGCTGCACCTCACGGGCGGCGATCTCCAGGTCGGAGACCTGACCGCGGCCGGTCTCGGTGTACGGCTGGTGGATCAGCACGCGGGCGTTGGGCAGCGCGAGGCGCTTGCCGCGGGTGCCGGCCGCCAGCAGCACGGCGGCGGCGGAGGCCGCCTGGCCCATGCAGACCGTCTGGATGTCCGGCTTGACGAACTCCATGGTGTCGTAGATCGCCGTCAGCGCCGTGAAGGAGCCGCCGGGGCTGTTGATGTACATGGAGATGTCCCGGTCGGGGTCCATGGACTCCAGGCAGATCAGCTGGGCCATCACGTCGTTGGCCGAGGCGTCGTCGATCTGCACGCCGAGGAAGATCACCCGCTCCTCGAAGAGCTTCGCGTACGGGTCGTACTCGCGGATGCCCTGGGAGGTGCGCTCGATGAAGCGGGGAACGATGTAGCGCGACTCGGCCGGGAGACGGTCGTAGATGCCGGAGCCGGGGATGGTGTTCATCGGTTGTCTACCGCCTTGGATGTGTGGCTGCGAACGGTGGCCGGGACGGGTCAGGCGGCTGTGCCGCCGCCGCCCGCGATGTCCGCCGCGCTGGTGATGACCTCGTCCAGCAGGCCGTAGTCGCGGGCCTCCTCCGCCGTGAACCAGCGGTCACGGTCGGCGTCGCGCTCCCACTGCTCCTCGGAGACACCCGAGTGCTGGGCCGAGAGCTTGGTCATCCGGCGCTTGGTGCGCAGCAGCTGCTCGGCGTGGATCTTGATGTCGGTGGCGGAGCCGGCGAGGCCCGCCGAGGGCTGGTGGATCAGGATGTCGGCGTTGGGCAGCGCGTACCGCTTGCCCGGGGCGCCCGCCGTCAGCAGGAACTGACCCATCGAGGCCGCGAGACCCATGGCGATGGTCACCACGTCGTTCTTGATGTACTGCATGGTGTCGTAGATCGCCATGCCGGCGGAGATCGAACCGCCGGGGCTGTTGATGTAGAGGTAGATGTCCCGGTCCGGCTCGGCCGCGAGCAGCAGCAGCTGTGCGGTGATCCGGTTGGCGACGTCGTCGTCCACCGGCTGGCCCAGGAAGATGATCCGCTCGTTGAGCAGCCGGTTGTAGACCTGGTCGCCCAGGCTGCCGTTGCTCTGCTCCGCCATCGCGGAGGGCATCATGGCCGTCACGTGTCCACCTGCTCATTCTCTGTGGCGTCTGCGTTGGTATCTACGGACCCTAACGCGCGGTCCCGACGTACCCGTCATGACCAGGGAGTTGTTCGCTGTGAGCGCAGGGTGGGCCGGCTGGCCGCGTGGTCCGGCGCCAGCCGGGCCCCCGGTCCGTCGGAACCGGCCGGGGGCGCGGCCCGCCGTGCCCTCCTAGTCGGCCTGACGGGCCTCGTCGCCGTCCTTGGCCTCGTCGTCCGCCGTGCCGGCGTCCGCGGCCGCCTCCGTCGTCCCGGCGTCGGCCTCCGCCTCGGCCTCGTCGTTCAGCCGGACCGGCTCGCCGTTGCTGTCGGTCACCGTGACCGCGTCCACGACGGCCGCCAGGGCCTTGCCGCGGCTCACCTCGCCGACCAGCATCGGGACCTGGTTGCTCTCGACCACGGCGCGGACGAAGTCGTCGGGGGTCATGCCGGCCGACTGGGCGCGGCGCACGAGGTGCTCGGTGAGCTCCTCCTGGCTGACGTTGACGTTCTCCCGCTTGACGAGCTCGTCCAGCACGAACTGGGTGCGGATGCCCTTCTCGGCCTGCTCACGCAGCTCGGCGTCGAACTCCTCGACGGACTGGCCCCGCATCTTCAGGTACGAGGTGAGGTCCATGCCGATCTGCCCGAGCTGGTGGTGGACCAGGTTGTGCCGGCGGCTCTCGATCTCGTCCTCCAGCAGCTTCTGCGGCATCGGGACCTCGACCAGTTCCAGGAGGGCGGCGAGCACCTTCTCCTGGACCTCGGTGGCCTGCTCGTACCGGCGCTGCTCGGTCAGGCGCGCGCGGCTGTCCCCGCGCAGCTCCTCCAGGGTGTCGAACTCGCTCGCCAGCTGGGCGAAGTCGTCGTCGAGCTCGGGCAGCTCGCGGGAGGAGACGGACTCGACACGGACGGTGATCTCGATCGCGCGGCCCTGCTCGGTCTCGCCGGCCTCGGTCTCGCCCTCGGCCGCGTCCTCCTTCTCGGCCTCCGCGTCGGCCTCGGCCGGGGACGGCCCGCCGATCGTGGTGGTGAAGGTGGCGGTGCCCTCGGCGGCGAGGCCGGTGACGGCCTCGTCCAGGCCCTCGACGAGCCGGCCGGAGCCGACCGTGTACGTCGCGGTGGGCGGCACGACGCCGGCGACGGGCTCACCGTCCGCCGTGGCCTCCAGCGCGATCCGCACGACGTCGCCCTCGGCGGCCTCCCGCTCCACCACGGTGGTGGAGGCGAAGCGCTCGCGCAGCCGCTCGACGGCCTGGTCCACGTCCTCGTCGGAGACCTCGACCGCGTCGACGGTGACCTCGACGGTGGAGTAGTCGGGGATCTCGATCTCGGGGCGGACGTCCACCTCGGCGGTGAAGGCCAGCAGCTCGTTGTCCCGCAGCTCGGTGATGTCCACCTCGGGCTGGCCCAGCGTGCTGAGCTCACCCTGGCTGACGGCGTCGGAGTAGAACTTCGGAAGGGCGTCGTTGACCGCCTGCTCCAGGACGGCACCACGGCCGAACCGCTGGTCGATCACGCGAGCGGGCACCTTGCCGCGCCGGAAGCCCGGCACGTGGACCTGCTGGTTGATCTTCCGGTACGCCGCGTCGAGGCTGGGCTTGAGCTCCTCGAAGGGCACCTCGACAGTGAGCCGAACCCGCGTCGGGTTCAGGGTCTCCACGGCGCTCTTCACGGTTGACGTCTCCTTGGGGTGGCATTCTGGGAGGATCCGGCGGAACCGCTCGGATCCGCGCGCGGCGGCCGACGGCACGCGAGATTTTCATGGTACGTGGTCGGGGTGGCCGGATTCGAACCGACGACCTTCCGCTCCCAAAGCGGACGCGCTACCAAGCTGCGCCACACCCCGTCATGGCTCACATCGCGACACGTAGCGTACAGGTCGCCTCGCGGCGGTTCTCGGCGGGATCTCCCCACGGAGATCCGTGGTGGGGAAGCCCGCCGGGGTGCGCTGGTACGATGCGGAACGTGCCGGAGGTCACCCACCCGGCTCTCGCGGGCGTAGCTCAATGGTAGAGCCCTGGTCTTCCAAACCAGCTACGCGGGTTCGATTCCCGTCGCCCGCTCCGGACGCCTCACCTGACGCGGCCCGGTCTCCCTCGGAGGCCGGGCCCTCGTCGTCACGGGACTCAGTCGGTCCCGTCCTGGATCGAGTTGTCGACCTCCTCGACCGATCCGGTGACGGAGTCAAGGAGATCCTCTATCGCGTCGGAGGCACCGGTGGAGGCGAGCGTGAAGCCGAAGAGGATGGCCACGACCGCGGGCCCCCACTTCATCGACCCGCCACGGATCATGAAGAACAGGACCACGCCGAACAGCAAGGCCAGCGAGAACGTGATTTCCACAGTTGATCACACCTTCGGAAGGTTCGCCTCTGCACCGACAGGGGCTTGACCGGCCGGCGCACCCCCGCTGGATCCATCGTGCCATCAACTACCGGGCGTGGGGAGGGAGGTAGCTGCTCGTGCACGGCGTCGAGGAGCATTCAGGTCGAGGCGTGCGTCACTGAACGAACCGCCTGAAGTCGCCAGATAGCGGTCGTCCGCCGTGACCGTTTCACACCCCGGTTTCGTTATGCGACCGGAATCTCCTTAACTCCTCCGAGTGACACTCCAGTGAATTTACGGTGGCCCGCCACAGGCACTATGGTCCGCCCAATGTTGCGTGTTCGTCACCGACCAGAGCGGCTGGACGCTGGGAGTCCCGCACCGGCCGCCACATCACGGGATCCGTTCTTCGACAACGCCAAGTACCTCGCGATCGTCCTGGTGGCCGTCGGGCACACCTGGACCCCCCTGCGCGACGACTCCAGGGCGGCGTCCGCCCTGTACATGTTCGTCTACACCTTCCACATGCCGGCGTTCATCCTCGTCGCCGGATACTTCTCACGGAGCTTCACCGGCCGGCCCGACCAGCTCAGACGGCTGATCGCGGGCATCGGGGTGCCGTACCTCGTCTTCGAGGTCGCCTACATCCTCTTCAGCCGGCTGAGCACCGACGCGGGCGACCCGTTCAGCCCGTTCAGCATCCTCGACCCGTACTACGTGACCTGGTTCCTGCTCGCGCTCTTCGTCTGGCGGCTCACCTCCCCCCTGTGGCGGATCGTGCGCTGGCCGCTGCCGCTCGCGCTCGCGACGGCGGCGGTGGCGTCGGTGTCGCCTCACCTCGGAGCCGACCTGAACATCCAGCGGGTGCTGCAGTTCCTGCCGTTCTTCGTCCTCGGGATGCTGCTGCGGCGCGAGCACTTCGAGCTGGTCAGGCGGCCCGAGGTCCGGGTGCTGTCGGTGCCGGTCCTCCTCGCCGCGGTCGCCGTGGCCTACTGGGCCGTGCCGCGGATGAACCACGCGTGGTTCTACCGCTCCGACAGCGCCCAGGAGCTCGCCGCCCCGTGGTACGTCGGCGTCGTGATGAGCCTCGCGCTCTTCGGGTGCGGGCTGCTGCTGACGGCCTGTTTCCTGGCGTGGGTGCCGGCCCGACACACCTGGTTCACCTCACTGGGTGCCGGCACCATCTACGGCTACCTGCTGCACGGCTTCGTCGCCAAGGCGTCCCGCTGGTGGGACTGGTACGCGGCCGACTGGATCCACACGCCGGGCGGGCAGGTCCTCGTGACGCTGCTGGGCGCCGCGATCGTCACGGTGCTGTGCACCGCGCCGGTGCGACGCGCGTTCCGCTTCGTGGTGGAGCCGTCGATGAACTGGGCGTTCAAGCCTCCCGGGCCACCCGGGCCGCCCGGGCCCGCGGCGGGGGACGGCGCGGGCCGAAGGGACGCTAGTCGAGGCTGACGCCGTGCCGGGCCAGGTGGGCCACGGGGTCCACGTCGGTGCCGTAGGTCTCGCCGGTGCGGATCTCGAAGTGCAGGTGCGGTCCCGTGCTGTTGCCGGTGTTGCCCGTCTCGCCGAGCGGGGTGCCGGTCTGCACCCGCTCGCCCTCGACGACGTCGACCGAGGACAGGTGGGCGTAGAGCGCGTAGTAGCCGTCGGTCAGCGCGACCATGGCGGCCTCGCCGTAGTCACCCGCCGAGCCGGCCAGCACCACCGTGCCGGGGCCCACGGAGTGCACGGGGGTGCCGACGGGTGTGGCGAAGTCCACCCCGGTGTGGTGGCCGGCGGCCCAGCTGCCGGCGATGCCGTACGCGGCACTGACCGGGTGGGCCTCGGGGAGCGGACTGGTCCGGTCCAGCGCCGCGAGGGCGGCCCAGGACGGCAGCGTGGCCAGCCCGGCCGCGGCGTTCCCGTGGGTCGGGTTCGCGGCGCCCTCGCGGGCGTTCTCCAGGGCGCCGGCGAGGGCGACCTCGAAGACCTGCCCGAAGGTGTTCCCGAACGACCCGTCAGGCACCTCGTGGGAGGGGGCCCCGCGGGACGGGGTGCTGGCGGGGCTCCCGCGCGAGGGGCCCCGTCGCAGCCCCGCCCGCGGGCCCTCCGCCCCGAGCTTCACGGAGAGGTACGGGTAGTGGCGCTGGACGTCGGGCCGGTCCGGAAGGTCGTGGCCGAGGGTGGGGACCGTCCCGGGGCCGAAGGCGATCGTCGCCCCCAGCAGCGCGCCCACCGCGAGCCGGCGCGCCACGCGAAGAGTGATGTCGCTCATGTCCCCGAGCCAAGGCCAGCGCCGTGGTCGTCGCATCCGGCGCGGCGGTCGGGCCGCCTCCGTTCGGCGGACAGCCCGCGCGGCGAGGACCCGCGCGTCGACGCAGCTCAGCCCGGCATGTCACGCCGTCAGACGCTCGCGGCGTGACCGCTCCATAAGGTGATCACGACGTCGGGCTACTCGCGCTCGATGAGCACCAGCGCCCTGTCGTCGTTGACGTCCCGGGCGACCGACTCGATCAGGTGCCAGGCGGCGCCGCGGAACCCCGTGGTGACGTACCGGTCGGCCTCGCCCGTGAGGCGGTCTATTCCCTCGGAGAGGTCGTGCCCCGAGCGCTCCACCAGGCCGTCGGTGAAGAGCATGAGCACGTCCCCCCGGCGCAGTGTGCCCTTGGCCGGGTGGAACTCGGCGCCGTCGTAGACCCCGAGGAGAGGGCCCTCGGCCTCGATCTCCTGCCAGCGGCCGGTGCCCGCGTTCAGCTGGAGGGCCGGCGGGTGTCCCGCGGACATCAGCTCGAAGTCGCCCGTGTCGAGGTCGAGCACGAGGTGGATGGAGGTGGCGAAGCCCTCGTCCCAGTCCTGCCGCAGCAGGTATCCGTTGGCCGCGGGCAGGAAGGCGTGGGGAGGCAGCGAGCCGAGCAGCCCGCCGAAGGCGCCGGAGAGCAGCAGCGACCGGGAGGCGGCGTCCATGCCCTTGCCCGAGACGTCCGTCAGCACCACCTCCAGGACGCGGCGCTGCGGCCCCGTCCTCGCGGCCACGACGAAGTCCCCGGAGAACGACTGACCGCCCGCCGGGCGCAGTGACATCTCGTGGTGCCAGCCGGACGGCAGCCGCGGCAGCCGGCTCTGGGCGCTGATGCGCTCGCGCAGGTCGAACAGCATGGTGCTGCCGCGCCGCCACGGCACGCCGACGCGGCTGCGGAACTGGGCTATCAGAAGCCCGGCCATCGCGACGCCCGCGACGACGAGGATCGTGCCGGGGGTCACCGGATCGGGCTGGCCCCGCCGCGCCTCGATCAGCAGGCCCTCCATCACCAGCGCGGTGGCGGTGACGACGTAGAGGCCGAGGAGGCTGGCGGGCCTGAGCACGAGCCCGCCGAGCAGCAGCGGCAGCACCAGCGACTCCGGCGGGCACCACTCGGGCCACAGGACGGTGGCCCAGCCGAGCAGGGGCACGGTGAGCAGCAGCGTGGCGAAGGCGAGCCAGTCGGAGGCGCCACCCCGGAAGTAGTCCACGGCGGCGCGACGCAGCCCCACGCGGGCACGGTGCAGCGCCCGCTGGACCCGGACGCGGGCCGGCGGGCGGACGGTGTCACTGCCGCGTGCCATGACCCGGGACCCTATCCAGCCGCTCGGCGGCGCGTCGATCGTCCGTGACTCGCGCCACTCCGGGGCCCGTCGTCCCGGCACCCGCGCGGTCGAAAAGGTGTCGCAGCGTGCGCCGCGTGCTGGTAGGGATGACGGCATGACGGTCGAGGCGAGCAACGGGGTCGAGGTGCGTCGGCTGGTGGCCGACGCCTGGGACGAGTGGTACGCCGGGCTCGAATGGGCCTTCGGCGGCGTGGCGGAGTCCCCCGAGGAACGGGCGCTGTGGCGGGAGCTCACCGAGGTGGACCGCTCGATCGCCGCCTGGGACGTGTCCGGCGGGACGGAGCAGGTCGTCGGGTCCTTCAGCAGCTTCTCCTTCGAGATGGCGGTGCCGGGCGGGGCGGTCGTGCCCACCGGCGGCGTGACGATGGTGAGCGTCGCCGGCACCCATCGGCGGCAGGGGCTGCTGCGGCGCATGATGCGGCGCGGCCTCGACGAGATGCGGGAGGCCGGCGAGCCGTTGGCCGCGCTCGTCGCCTCCGAGCCGGCGATCTACGGACGCTTCGGGTACGGCATGGCCACGCAGTCCCTCCACGTGCGGATCGACACGACGCGCACCCGCGTCGAGCCGCCGCCGGGCGCCGGCGCCGTCCGGCTGCGGAGCGCCGACCCGCTGGCGGAGCTGGCGCGCTGCGAGGCCCTCTACGCGCGGCTCGTGCCGAACCGACCGGGGATGATCGCGCGGAAACCGAGCTGGGAGAAGGTGGGGCTGCTCGACCCGGAGCGGGACCGCAACGGCGCCTCGCCGCTGCGCTGTGTCCTCGCCGAGCGCGCCGACGACGGCGAGCTTCTGGGCTATGTGCGCTTCGCGCTGAAGCCGAGCTGGGACGCCGGCGGTGCCCACCAGGGCGCGGTGCTGGTGCGGGACCTCGACGCCGTGGACCCCGGGGCCTACGCGGCGCTGCTGCGCTTCCTGGCCGAGACCGACCTGACGACGGCGGTGGAGCTGCGCCACCGCCCGGTGGACGACCCGCTGCTGCGTCTGGTCTCCGACGTGCGGCAGTGCCGGGTGAACGTGTCCGACCGGCTCTTCCTGCGGCCCGTGGAGATCGGGGCGGCGCTCGCGGCACGGTCCTACGCCACCGACGTGGACGTGGTGCTCGACGTCGCCGACCCCTTCTGTCCCTGGAACGAGGGACGCTGGCGGCTGAGCGGCGGGCCCCAGGGGGCCACCTGCGCGCGGACGGCCGACGCGGCCGAGCTGACGCTGACCGTCGGCGCGCTCGGCGCGGCCTATCTTGGCGGCGCCTCGCTCACCTCGCTGGCCGCCGCCGGGCAGGTGACGGAGGAGCGCCCCGGGGCGCTGGCCGCGGCCACCACCGCGTTCTCCGCCACGGTGCCGCCCTGGCTGCCGCACAGCTTCTAACGCCCTCACGCGCACCCGCCCCTCACATCGCATCAGCCCCGGACGTGAGGCCGCGGGGCGCCGCGGCGCCCCGCGCGGCCTCCCAGCCCCATGACCACCAACGATACGGCCACGCACTGACATTCAGCCCTGACGGTGGGGGGCGTTCACCTGTGCTGGTGGGCCTCCCGGCGTCGTGGTGTCAACGCTGGCAACCGGGGCACCAGAAGAGGTTGCGCCCGCGCAGTTCCGCGGTGCGGACCCGCTCGCCGCACACGTGGCAGGGCATGCCGGCGCGGCGGTAGACGTAGACCTCGCCGCCGTGGTCGTCCACGCGGGGCGGGCGGCCCATCGCCTCGGGCGTGTGCGCGGCGCGCACCGTGTCGATCCGCCCGGTCCTCACCCCCTCGGCCATGAGCGTCACCAGGTCGGACCAGAGGGCCTGCCAGGTGGCGCGGTCCAGCTCGCGGCCGGTCCGGTAGGGGTCGACGCCCTGCCGGAAGAGGACCTCGGCGCGGTAGACGTTGCCGACGCCCGCGACGACCTTCTGGTCCAGCAACAGCGCGGCGACCGGGACGCGGCTGGTGGCGACGCGACGCCAGGCCGGCTCGGGGTCGGGGTCGGGGCGCAGCGGGTCGGGGCCGAGCCGGGCGTGGAGCTCGGCCCGTTCGGCGGGGGTGACCAGGGCGCAGCGGGCGGGGCCGCGCAGCTCGGCGTGGTGCCCGGCGTGGTGCTCGACAGGGCCCTCGACAGGGCCCTCGCCGTCGACCAGCCGCAGCCGGATCTGGCCGGCGGGCGGCGGCGCGGGGCCGTCACCGAAGCGGAGCGTGCCGTAGAGGCCGAGGTGCACGTGGAGCGTGAGGTCGCACGGCTCGGCCGCGGGAGCGCGGAAGACGGCCAGCAGATGCTTGCCGTGGGCCTCGGCCGCCACCAGCACCCGCCCGTCGAGGCGCGCGGCCCCCTCGGCGAACGTCCCCTGCGGGCTGTCGGCCCGCACCCGCCGGCCGCCGAACCGCTCGCGCAGCCCGGCGGCCAAGCGGTGCAGGGTGTGTCCCTCGGGCATCCGGCGCGGCGCCCTCAGCGTGCGGTGTCGGGCAACGGCGGCAGCGTGCCGTCCGTCTCGTAGGCGCTGAGCATCCCGATGCGGCGGCTGTGCCGTTCCTCCCCGGAGTACGGGGTGGTGAGGAAGACCGCGACGAAGGAGGTGGCCTCGTCGGTGGTGTGCATGCGGGCGCCGACGCTGAGGACGTTGGCGTCGTTGTGCTCGCGGCCCAGGCGGGCGGTCTCCTCGCTCCACGCCAGCGCGCAGCGCACGCCGCGCACCTTGTTGGCGGCGATGGCCTCGCCGTTGCCCGAGCCGCCGATCACGATCCCGAGCGCCTCCGGGTCGGCCGCCGTGCGCTCGGCGGCCCGCAGGCAGAACGGCGGGTAGTCGTCGGCCGGGTCCAGGAGGTGGGGGCCGCAGTCCACGGGCTCGTGGCCGTGGTCCTTCAGCCAGTGGACGAGGTGGTCCTTCAGGTCGTAGCCCGCGTGGTCGGATCCGAGATAGACGCGCATGTCGCCGAGTCTCCCATTCCCTGCTCGTCCGGTGTCTCAGCCTCGCTCGCGGCCGACGAGGCGCCAGGCCACCGGCAGCGCGCCCATGGCCAGCGCCGCCTTCAGCGCGTCGCCGAGGAGGAACGGGGTCAGCCCGGCGTCGACCGCCTGGGCGGCCGTCAGGTCGGCGGCCAGCGCCAGGTACGGCACGCCGACCGCGTAGATGACGGCGGTGCCCGCCGCCATGGTGCCGACGGTGCGCAGCACCGTGCGGTCCCCGCCCCTGCGGGCCAGCGCGCCCACGAGGGCGGCGGCGAGGGTCATGCCGATGACGTAGCCGAAGGAGGGCATGCCGTACCCGGACTCGCCGTCGGCGAACCAGGGCGTCCCGGCCATGCCGGCCAGCGCGTAGAGGAGGAGGGAGAGCAGGGCGCGGGCGGGGCCGAGGGAGACGCCGACGAGGAGGGCGGCGAAGGTCTGTCCGGTGACGGGCACGGGGGAGCCGGGCACGGGCACGGAGAACTGCGCGGCGGCGCCCGTGAGTGCCGCTCCCCCGACGACCAGGGCGAGGTCGCGCGCGCGGGCGCGTGGGGCGGTGGCGGCGGGCAGCAGGTCGGCGAGGACGGCCCGGGGGCGGGCCGCGGCGGCGGTGAGCGCGGTGGCGCTGACGGTGCTCATGTCGACTCCACGTCGTGACGGGTCGTGCGAAGGGGACGGAAGGAGACGCTAGACCACCGCCCTCGTGTCCTCCTTGTGAGCTTGGCTACAACGCGGCCGGCGGACGACACGGGCGGCGACACGGCTCAGGGGAGTAGTAATGCGCTAAGGTCGTTGTTGCAAGCTCTTCGCAATAAGCTGGTCCTCGCGGAGCACCGAGGCACCGAGAGACGTCGAGAGAAGAGACGGGCACCAGCATGGCCACCTACACCCTCCCCGAACTCCCCTACGACTACGCGGCGTTGGAGCCGGTCATCAGCGGGGAGATCATCGAGCTCCACCACGACAAGCACCACGCCGCCTACGTCAAGGGCGCCAACGACGCGCTCGACCAGCTCGCCGAGGCGCGCGAGAAGGACCAGTGGGGAGCGATCAACGGGCTGGAGAAGAACCTCGCGTTCCACCTCTCCGGGCACATCCTGCACTCCGTCTACTGGCGGAACATGACCGGAGACGGCGGCGGGGAGCCCCTGGAGAAGGACGGCACGGGCGAGCTGGCCGACGCCATCGCCGAGTCCTTCGGATCCTTCGCGCGCTTCAGGGCGCAGATGACGAGGGCCGCGGCCACCACCCAGGGATCGGGATGGGGCGTGCTGGCGTACGAGCCGGTCAGCGGGCGGCTGGTCGTCGAGCAGGTCTACGACCACCAGGGCAACGTGGGCCAGGGCTCGGTGCCGCTGCTCGTCTTCGACGCGTGGGAGCACGCGTTCTACCTGCAGTACCGCAACCAGAAGGTGGACTTCGTCGAGGCGATGTGGCGCGTCGTGAACTGGCAGGACGTCGCGGAGCGCTACGCCTCGGCCAGGAACGGGCTCGCCGGTCTCCTGCTCGCGTGATCGTCTTCTCAAACCGTCACCGGGCAGGTGGGGGAAGGGGCGGCCTCCGTCGTCGTCGCGGAAGGACGGAGGCCGCCCCGGTGAGCGTGTCGGCCGGGGCAGCCCGCGGACCGTGTCGCTCTAGTCGAGGTTGTCGAACCGCGGGCCGACGTCGCGGGTGCGCTTGATCTCGAAGAAGCCGGGGATGGAGGCGACCATCAGCGTGCCGTCCCACAGCCGGGCCGCGTCCTCGCCCCTCGGCGCCGGGGTGACGACGGGCCCGAAGAACGCGAGCTGCTCGCCGTCGGAGCCGGGGACCGCGATGACCGGCGTGCCGACCTCCTGGCCCACCAGGTCTATCCCGGCCTTGTGCGAGGCGCGCAGCTCCGCGTCGTACCGGTCGGAGCCGGCCGCATCGGCCAGCTCGGCCGGCAGGCCCACCTCCGCCAGCGCCTCGACGGTGGCCTCGGCCCAGTCCTTGCGGCCCTGGTTGTGGAAGCGCCGGCCGAGCGCCGTGTAGAGCGGGCCGAGGACCTCGCCGCCGTGCTCCTTCTCCGCCGCCACGCAGACGCGCACCGGGCCCCAGGCGGGGCCGCGCATCATCTCGACGTACTCCTCCGGCAGCTGGTCCAGCTTCGCCTCGTTGAGCACCGCGAGGCTCATCACGTGCCACCGCACCGTGACCGGGCGCTGCTTCTCGACCTCCAGCATCCATCGCGAGGTCATCCACGCCCACGGACAGATCGGGTCGAACCAGAAGTCCGCGGGGGTCTTGTCGGTCGTCTCGGCCATCAGGCCATCCTCCTGTGACGCTGCTGGATCTGTGTGTCTGCCGGGGAAGAACACCGAAAGGCCGGGGACGCATTCCGCGGGGTCGCCAGGAGTGGGATGCTGTCACGCGCCGTACGACCGTTACGCACCGCGAGGGAGTGCCGACCGTGCCCGGAGAGAACCTGACCCGCGACGAGGCCCGCGAGAGGGCCGACCTGCTGACCGTTCACGGGTACGAGGTGGCACTGGACGTACGCTCCGCGGTCGATCCGCCGGCGACAGCCGACGGACGACCAGGGACGTTCCGGTCCAGAACCACCCTCCGCTTCGCCTGCGCCCGCCCGGGGAGCGACAGCTTCGCGGACCTGATCGCCCCCCACGTCCACTCCGTCACGCTCAACGGCACCCCGCTCCCCGTGGACGAGGTGTTCGACGGCACCCGCGTCGCGCTGCCGGCGCTACGCGCGGAGAACACGCTCGTCGTGGACGCCAGCTGCGCCTACAGCCGCACCGGTGAGGGCCTGCACCACTTCACCGACCCCGAGGACGGCGAGACCTACCTCTACACCCAGTACGAGCCGGCCGACTCCCGGCGCGTCATGACCTGCTTCGAGCAGCCGGACCTGAAGGCGCCGTTCGACGTCTCCGTCACCGCCCCCGCGCACTGGACGGTGCTGAGCAACGGCGAGGAGCGCGAGCGCCTCCCCCACCCGGAAGGGCTGGCCGACGGCTCGCCCGCGGCGACGTGGCGGTTCGCGACGACGAAGCCGATCTCGACGTACCTCACCGCCGTCGTCGCCGGCCCGTACCACCGCGTCACCGACCACTACTCCCGCCGGCTGCCCGACGGCTCCACCCTGGAGATCCCGCTCGGCCTCCTGTGCCGCAAGGGCCTGGCGCGGCACTTCGACCCGGAGGAGCTGTTCACCACCACCCGCCAGGGGCTGGACTTCTTCCACGAGCACTTCGCCTTCCCCTATCCCTTCGGCAAGTACGACCAGGCGTTCGTGCCGGAGTACAACATCGGCGCCATGGAGAACCCGGGCCTGGTGACGTTCCGCGAGGAGTACGTCTTCCGCGGTCGCACCACGCGGGCCGCCTACCAGGGCCGGGCCAACACGCTGCTGCACGAGATGGCCCACATGTGGTTCGGCGACCTGGTCACGATGGAGTGGTGGGACGAGCTGTGGCTGAAGGAGTCCTTCGCGGACTTCATGGGCGCGTTCTCGCTCGTCGAGGCCACCCGCTTCAGCGAGGGCTGGATCACCTTCGCCAACCGCCGCAAGGCCTGGGCCTACCGCGCCGACCAGCTGCCCTCGACGCACCCGGTGACCGCCGACATCCGCGACCTCCAGGACGCGAAGCTGAACTTCGACGGGATCACGTACGCCAAGGGCGCGAGCGTCCTCAAGCAGCTCGTGGCGTACGCCGGGCGTGAGGCGTTCCTGGAGGGCGCCCGCCGGTACTTCCAGCGGCACGCCTACGGCAACACCCGCCTCGCCGACCTGCTGGCGGTGCTGACCGAGACCTCGGGCCGGGAGGACATGGCCACCTGGGCCGAGTCCTGGCTCCAGACCGCCGGCGTCAACTCCCTCACGCCCGAGCTGCGCCTGGACGCCGAGGGGCGGATCGCCGAGCTCGTCGTCACGCAGGAGGCCGCGGAGAGCCACCCGGTGCTGCGCCCGCACCGGGTCGCGATCGGCCTCTACCGCCGGGACGCCTCGGGCGCTCTGGCGCGCTTCGCGCGGGTCGAGACGGACGTCGCGGGCCCGCGCACCGTGGTCGGCGAGCTCGCCGGGGCGGAGCGGCCCGAGCTGGTCCTCGTCAACGACGACGACCTGACGTACTGCAAGACCCGCTTCGACGCCGACTCCCTCGCCACGCTCCACCAGCACCTGGGCGCGATCAGCGACCCGCTCGCGCGGGCGCTGTGCTGGTCGGCGCTGTGGAACCTCACGCGGGACGCGCTGCTGCCGGCCAGCTCCTTCCTCGACCTGGTGCGGCGCTTCGCCGGGGTGGAGAGCGAGATCGGGGTGCTCCAGATGGTGCATGCCTGGGCGGAGTCCGCGCTGGTGCACTACGTGGCGCCGGAGCGGCGGACGACGCAGCGGACCGCGCTGCTCCAGGCGGCCGTCGCCGAACTGCGGGGGGCGGCGCCCGGCAGCGACCACCAGCTGGCCTGGGCCCGTTTCGTCGCCGCGCTGACGGAGACCAGGGCGGAGGTGGACCGGCTGACGCGGCTGCTGAAGGGAGAGGACACGATCGAGGGCCTGGTGATCGACCAGGAGCTGCGCTGGACGTTCCTCACGCCGCTGGTCTCCAGCGGCGCGGCGTGCGAGGGCGTGGTGGACACCGAACGGGCCAGGGACGACACGGCCTCGGGCGAGCGTCACCACACGCGCTGCCTCGCGGCCCGCCCGGACCCGAAGGTCAAGGAGCGGGCGTGGGAGTCGGTGGTGGAGTCGGACCACCTGTCGAACGCCCTGGTGGAGGCCGTGATCGACGGCTTCACCCAGCCGGGGCAGCGGGAGCTGCTCGCGCCGTTCACCGAGCGGTACTTCGCGGCGCTGGAACGGATCTGGCGGGAGCGGACGATCGAGATCGCGATGGCCATCGTGCGCGGCCTGTTCCCGGCGCTCCAGGGCGACGAGGCGACGTTGGCGGCGACGGACCGGTGGCTGGCGGAGCACGCCTCGGCGCCGCCCGCGCTGCGCCGTCTCGTGCTGGAGGCCCGGGACGACCTGGCGCGGGCGCTGCGGGCGCAGGCCGCGGACGCGGGGTGAGCGCGGCGCGGTGAAGGGGACCGGTGGGCCCGGTGGGCGCGGCGGCGGGCCCGCCGGGCGCGGGCGGTGGCGGGGTCGAGGCCGGAGCCGGGCATATTCGAACGCGCGTACTTTAGTTCGCGGTTGTCCAACTTTGGCCACGGGCGTGTAACAAAGGGGGCCGGCGCGGCCGTTGGCGGGAATCGGCGGGGCATGAACCCTCACTCGACGAACCCGCTCACGCCCCGCCCGCTGCACGAGCTCGCCGCCGCGCGTCGCCGCGTGATGACGACGCGGGAACTGCGCCAGCACGGCGTCTCGCCGGCCGCCGCCCACGAGCGGTGCCGGCCGGGCGGACCGTGGCAGATGCCGCTGCCCGGGGTGTTCCTGCTGCACCCCGGGCCGCCGTCCGCGGAGGAGATGCTCCACGCCGCGCTGCGCTACACCGGCGGCCGGCCGGGCGAGGCGATGGTGAGCGGGCTGGCCGCGTTGGCGCTGCACGGCTTCACGGCCGTGCCGCCGCTGGCGGCGTTGAACCGCGTCGACGTCCTCGTGCCGCGCACCCGGCGGCTGCGGTCGTGTGGCCACGCCCGCATCGTGCGCACCCAGCAGCTGCCGCGGCCGGTGCGGCTGGCGGACGTGCCCGTCGCGCCGGTGCCGCGCGCGCTGGCCGACGCGGTGGTGGGGCTCGCCGACGGGCTGGCGGTGCGGCGGCTGATGGCCGAGGCGGTCCGCGGCGGGCACGCGGAACCGCACGCGGTGGTGGGCGAGTTCGCCCGGGCGCGACTGCTGGCCAGGCCGCACGTGGCCGGGGCCGTGGAGACGCTGCTGACCGAGGGGCGGGCGGTGGCCGAGGAGCGGCTGATCGAGCTGGTGGGGCGCGGGGTGCTGCCGGATCCCTGCTGGAACGTGGAGCTGTGGCTCGCCGACGGGACGAGCCTGGGCGCGGTGGACGCGTACTGGCCCGACCACGCGGTGGCGGTCGAGATCGACGGGTGGGTGCCACGGCAGCGGCCGTGGCCGGGCGCCCGGCGCGAGCCCGGGGCGGGCGGCGCGACAGGCGGCGGGGCGGGCGGCGAGCGCGGCGGCAACGGCGAGGCGGCCGCGCCCGACCGGCTGGGCCGCCGGCACGCGATGGAACGGGCGGGCGTCACGGTCGTCCACCTCACCTCGCGGGCGCTGCGGGAGGCGATGGACGAGCAGATCGAGGTGGTGCGCGCCGCGCTGCTCGGGGCGATCGAGACCGAACCCGCGAGGGATGTCACGGTTCTGCCCCGTTGACACGCGAGCCACCGGTTCCGCCGGTTCCCTCGGTAATCCAATCGTTATTGATGGGGATGCGACAAAAGCTGATCAACTGACCTCAACCACTGGTCACTTCCGTAAGATGACCGGTCATCCTCATCCGTCATCGCACATACCACCATCAGCACCCCTGACGATCCAGTCGATCCTGCTGTCAAAGGATGCATATGTCACTCAGACGACGACCACGTGCCGCGCTCGCCGCGGGCCTGGCCGCCTCACTCGCCGTCACCGCGGCGGCCGTCGGCGCCGGCTCCCTCCTCGCCGCCGCGCCGGCACAGGCCGCGGACGTTCCCCTGGCGGAGAACGAGAAGCTCGGCGCGCACGACGTCGAGATCCTCGCCGAGGCCCGCGAGGACGGCGACCGGTTCGTGACCGTCATGCTCGCGACCGAGCCGGGCGAGACCGAGGCGGTGGCCGAGCGGATGGACTCCGTCGCCGGCTCCTCCGTGGCGTACACCGAGGACTCCGTGGGCTACGTGCGCGCCACCGTGCGCACCGGCAAGGCCGAGGCGGCCATCGCCGCCGCCACCGGCATCGACGCCGTCCACGCCATCGACCTCGGCGAGGAGATAGAGATACCCGACCCCGTCCCGGCCTCCGAGGCCGGCGACCGGGCCACCGTCACCCAGCCCTACCCGGGCCCTGGCGAGGACACGCCGACGGACAACCCGTACATGCCGACCGACGAGACCGGCGCGGTGGAGTTCGTCGAGGACAACCCGCGGGCCGACGGCCGCGGCATCACCATCGGCGTCATCGACACCGGCGTCGACATCGACCACCCGGCGCTCCAGGAGACCACCACCGGCGAGCGCAAGATCGTCGACTGGGTCACCGCCACCGACCCCATCTGGGACGGCGACGGCACCTGGCGCGCGATGGTCACCGAGCGCTCCGGCGAGTCCTTCGAGTACAACGGCCGCCAGTACACCGCCCCCGCGGGCGACCACCTTCTCGCCGTCTTCCGCGAGGAGATCACCGCCGGCGGCGAGGCGGCCGGCGACGTCAACCGCGACGGCGACACGAACGACAGCTGGGCGCTGCTCTACGACGCCGGGGCCGGCACCGTCCGCGTCGACGTCGCCGACGACGGCGACTTCACCAACGACCCCGCCATGTCGCCCTACCGCGAGAACCACGACCTCGGATACTTCGGCACCGACGACCCCGCCACCGCGGTCGCCGAGCACATGCCGTTCGTCGTGGAGATCCGCGAGGACGTGCCCATGGACCCCTACGGCGGCGACTGGGTCGGCCAGGTCCGTGACTTCGTCAACATCGGCATCGTCGCCGACGCCCACGGCACCCACGTGGCCGGCATCACCGCGGCCAACGGCATGTTCGGCGGCGAGATGAACGGCGCCGCCCCCGGCGCGAAGATCGTCTCCGCCCGCGCCTGCGCCTTCCCCAGCTGCTCCTCCACCGCGCTGACCGAGGGCATGATCGACCTCGTCACCAACCGCGGCGTGGACGTCGTCAACATGTCGATCGGCGGCCTGCCCCCGCTCAACGACGGCCAGAGCGCCCGCGACCTGCTCTACAACGAGCTGATCGACACCTACGGCGTGCAGATGTTCATCTCCGCCGGCAACGAGGGCCCCGGCACCAACACCATCGGCGCCCCCTCCACCGCCGAACGCGTCGTCAGCGTCGGCGCCGCGATCTCCCGCGAGACCTGGGCCGCCAACTACGGCTCGCACGTCGAGCGCCGCTACGCCCTGCTGCCGTTCTCCTCCAACGGCCCGCGCGACGACGGCGGCTTCAAGCCGAACATCGTCGCCCCCGGCTCCGCGATCAGCACCACCCCGACGTGGCAGGCCGGCAGCCCGGTCCCCGAGGCCGGCTACGAGCTGCCGCCCGGGTACGCCATGTTCAACGGCACCTCGATGTCCTCCCCGCAGGCCGCCGGCGCCGCCGCCCTGCTGCTGTCGGCCGCCAAGGCACGCGACATCGACCTGTCCCCCGACACGCTGCGGACCGCGCTGACCAGCTCCGCCGACCCGATCCCCGGCGTGCAGGCGCACGAGCAGGGCTCGGGCCGCTTCGACACCGAGGGCGCCTGGCGCCTGATCCGCCAGGCGGCGGGCGGCGCGGCCGCCCACGACTACGCCGTCTCCGCGCCCGTCGACCACGTCCTCGACCAGGAGCTGGTCACCCCCGGCGCCGGCCCCGGCGTCTACGACCGCGAGAGCGCCCCGGCCGTCGGCGAGCGCGAGCGCTACGAGGTGACGGTCACCCGCACCACGGGCCCCGACCGCCGCGTCCCGCACCGCGTCGAGCTGGTCAACAACGACGACCGCACCTTCCGGCTCGTCGGCTCCTCCTCCGTGTCGCTGCCGCTCGACCAGCCGGTGACGCTCACCCTGGAGGCCAAGCCCCGCTCGCTCGGCGCCCACAGCGTGATCCTGACGCTGGACGACGGCCGCACCACCGGCGTCGACCACCAGATCCTGAACACCGTCGTCGTGGCGGAGGACCTGGCCGACCCGTCCTTCGCCCGCGACTACGCCGGCGAGGTGCAGCGCAACGACTCCGACTCGTACTTCGTGCGGGTGCCGGAGGGCACGAGGACGCTGGAGGTCGCCATGGGCGGGCTCACCGGCGAGAGCCAGACCCGCTGGATCGCGATCGACCCCTACGGCGTCCCGGCCGAGGACACCGCGTCCAACCTCTGCTACCCGAACTACAACCCGGGCAACGCGTGCCGCCCCGACCTGCGCACCTACTCCGACCCGCTGCCGGGCGTGTGGGAGATCGAGGTCGAGTCGCGGCGCACCTCGCCCGAGCTGGACAACCCGTACACCGTCGCGGCGTCCGCCCTCGGCGTCACCTTCGACCCCGAGACGGCCACCATCGAGGAGGCCCAGACCGGCACGCCGTCCCCCGTCAGCTGGGAGGTCACCAACGACTTCGCGCCCATCGAGGGCGGCCTGCTGGAGGCCGGGCAGCTCGGCTCGGCCCGCTCGGAGCGCGCCTCCATCGAGGACGGGGCGTACGACACCACCAGGACCGTCGAGGTGCCGGCGGGCGCGACGGAGTTCTCCGTCTCCCTCGGCAACGCCGCCGACCTGTCGGCCGACCTCGACCTGTTCGTGTACTACGGCACGGGCGAGGACATGGTGGAGGTCGGCGCCTCCACCACGCCGACGTCCGAGGAGCTCGTCGTCGTGACGAACCCCGAGGCCGGCACGTACACCGTCGAGATCCACGGCTACGAGGTGCCCTCGGGCGCGACCGAGTTCGACTACCAGGACGCGTACCTGAGCCCCGACCTCGGCACGATCACCGTCTCGGACGAGCCGGTCTCCCTCGGCAACGGCGAGTCCGCCGAGGTCGGCGCGGAGGTCACGGTCACCGGCGCGGCCGCCGCGGACCGGGAGTTCCTCGGCTCGGTGCGGCTGCTGAACGCGGCCGGCAGCCCGGCCGGGAGCGCCACCGTGGTCATCGGGAGCGTCGCGCCCTGACGGACTGAGCCGTCGCGGTGAACGCCTCACCGCCTCCCTTCCCAGGCCCCTCCCCCCGGTCACCGCGCCGGAGGGAGGGGCCTGCCACGTCGGGCGTGGCGTGCGAGGATGGCCGCACCAGGAGGGTCACGATCTCTGACGAGCCGATACGAGTCAGAACGAGCCACACGAGTCACAACAAGCCACCACGACCCACGACGGCGCGTCGGTCGCGACGATCTCGACCACCGGCGCGTCGCCACGAACGAGCACGACGATTGGAGACCACCAAGGTGCCTGGCACGAATCTGACCCGGGACGAGGCGCGGCAGCGGGCGCTACTGCTGAGCGTGGACGCGTACGAGATCGCCCTGGACCTCTCCGGGGCGCAAGCGGGCGGCACCTTCCGCTCCGACACCACCGTGCGCTTCACCGCCCGTGCCGCCGGTGAGAGCTTCGTCGACCTGATCGCCCCGACGGTGCGGAGCGTGGAGCTCAACGGGGAGGCCCTGGACCCCGCCGAGGTCTTCGCCGACTCCCGCATCGCCCTGCCCCGCCTCGCCGAGGGCGCCAACGAGCTGCGCGTCGTCGCCGACTGCGCGTACACCACCACGGGCGAGGGACTGCACCGCTTCGTCGACCCGGTGGACCAGCAGGCGTACCTCTACACCCAGTTCGAGGTCCCCGACGCCCGCCGCGTGTTCGCCTGCTTCGAGCAGCCGGACCTGAAGGCCACCTTCCGGTTCACCGTCACCGCCCCGGAGAGCTGGACGGTCGTCTCGAACTCCCCGACGCCCGAGCCCGAGCCCGCCGCCGAGGCCGCCGAGGCCGGCGCGGCCGTGTGGCGCTTCGCGCCGACGCCGCGGCTGTCCACGTACGTCACGGCCCTGATCGTCGGCCCGTACCACGCGGTCACCAGCAGCTGGGAGGGCGAGGGCCGCAGCGTGCCGCTGGGCCTGTACTGCCGGCCCTCGCTCGCGGAGCACCTCGACGCCGACGCCCTCTTCGAGGTGACCCGGCAGGGCTTCGACTGGTTCCAGGAGAAGTTCGACCACCCGTACCCGTTCGCCAAGTACGACCAGCTCTTCGTCCCCGAGTTCAACGCCGGCGCCATGGAGAACGCGGGCGCGGTCACCATCCGCGACCAGTACGTCTTCCGCTCCAAGGTGACCGACGCCGCCTACGAGATGCGGGCGGAGACGATCCTGCACGAGCTGGCCCACATGTGGTTCGGCGACCTCGTCACCATGGAGTGGTGGAACGACCTGTGGCTGAACGAGTCGTTCGCCACGTACACCTCCATCGCCTGCCAGGCCCACTCCCCCGGCAGCCGCTGGCCGCACGCGTGGACCAGCTTCGCCAACCAGATGAAGACCTGGGCGTACCGCCAGGACCAGCTGCCCTCCACCCACCCGATCATGGCGGAGATCCGCGACCTCGACGACGTGCTCGTCAACTTCGACGGCATCACCTACGCCAAGGGCGCCAGCGTGCTCAAGCAGCTCGTGGCGTACGTCGGCCAGGACGCGTTCTTCAGCGGCGTGCAGGCGTACTTCAAGCGCCACGCCTGGGGCAACACCCGCCTGACCGACCTGCTGACGGCCCTGGAGGAGACCAGCGGCCGGGACCTGAAGGCGTGGTCCCAGGCGTGGCTGGAGACCGCCGGCATCAACGTGCTACGCCCGGAGATCACCACCGCCGAGGACGGCACCATCGCCTCCTTCGCGATCCGGCAGGAGGCGCCGGAGCTGCCGGCCGGCGCGACGGGCGAGCCGACGCTGCGGCCCCACCGCGTGGCGGTCGGCCTCTACGAGCTCAAGGACGGCGCGCTGACCCGCACCGAGCGCGTCGAGCTCGACGTCGACGGCGAGCTGACGGAGGTGCCGGGGCTCGCGGGCCTGCCCCGCCCCGCGGTGATCCTCCTCAACGACGACGACCTGTCCTACGCCAAGGTCCGTCTCGACGCCGAGTCCCTGGCCGTCGTCACCCGTCACCTGGGCGACTTCACGCAGTCGCTGCCGCGCGCCCTGTGCTGGGCCTCGGCCTGGGACATGACCCGCGACGGCGAGCTGGCCACCCGCGACTACCTCCAGCTGGTGCTCTCCGGCATCGGCAGGGAGTCCGACATCGGCGTGGTGCAGTCCCTCCACCGGCAGGTGAAGCTGGCCCTCGACCTCTACGCCGACCCGGCGTGGCGCGAGACGGGCCTGGCCCGGTGGTCCGAGGCGTGCCTGGAGCACCTCCGTTCGGCGGCCCCCGGTAGCGACCACCAGCTGGCCTGGGCCCGCGCCCTGGCCGCGACCGCCCGCACCGACGCGCAGCTGGACCTGCTGGCGGGGCTGCTCGACGGCGGCGAGACCCTGGAGGGCCTGGCGGTCGACACGGAGCTGCGCTGGGCGCTGCTGCACCGCCTGGCCGCCACGGGCAGGGCCGGCGAGGAGGCCATCGCCGCGGAGCTGGAGCGCGACCCCACGGCGGCCGGCGAGCGGCACGCCGCGAGCGCCCGCGCGGCCCGGCCCACGCCGGAGGCGAAGGCGGCGGCGTGGGAGGCCGTCGTCGCGCCGAAGCCGGGCGAGGAGCTGCCGAACGCCGTCCAGGAGTCGGTCATCGCGGGCTTCGTCCAGACCGACCAGCGCGAGCTGCTCGCCCCCTACACCGAGCGGTACTTCGAGGTGCTGAAGGGCGTGTGGGACGCGCGGAGCCACGAGATGGCGCAGCAGATCGCGGTCGGGCTCTACCCGGTGGTGCAGGTCGAGGCGGCGACGCTTGAGGCCACCGACGCGTGGCTGACGGCGGCCGAGCCGACGCCGGCGCTGCGGCGGCTGGTCACGGAGTCCCGCGCGGGTGTCGAGCGGGCCCTCAAGGCCCAGGCGGCGGACGCGGCGGCGGACACCGCCGCGTAGCGCGGCTCCCGCCGTCGGCGGACGACGACGCCCTCACGTCGGGGGGCGGTCAGCGGCCGGCCAGGAGCTGGTCAGCGATCGCTCACAGGCCGGTCAGACGTCGGGAAGCAGCCGGAGCGGCCCCGTGGGGTGGCCCGTGAGAGGGCCGGGCCGCGAGCGCCGTCGGGCCCGCGGCGCGTCCGGGCGGCGGGGACGGCCGTCAGCGGCGGCGGTCCGCCAGGACCACCAGGCCGGCGATCACGGCGAAGAGCAGCAGCGGCGTCAGCACGAACAGGCCGAGCGTCTCGGCGATGCTCAGGCCGCTGCCCGGGTCGTCGCCGTCGTCACGGCGCAGCGCGTGGGCCGCCGGGGACGACAGCAGCGTCACCAGAACCGCACCGGCCGTGACGCCCGCCGCGCGCACCGCCCGCCGCCTGTTCTTCTCGCCCATCTCAAGCCCTCGCGTTTCGCTCTTCGCTCTGGTGTGCGCATCGGCCGACCGGCTGGTCAGCCGTCGCCCCACACCCTAGCGGGCGCCGGGTCCGGACACCTCGGCGCCCCGGGTCGGGAGCGGCGGTTCGATCCCCGCGGCCTCCAGCGCCAGCTTCACGCGCCACCGCAGCTCGCGCTCGACGACGAGCGCCTTGCCCGGCTGGGTCTTGGCGACGACCTTGACCACCATCGCGTCCGAGGACACGGCGTCCAGCCCGAGCACCTCCACCGGGCTCTCCAACGGCTCCCACAGCAGCTCGTCGAAGGGAGAGGTCCGGGAGAGCTCCAGCGCGCTCACCGTGATCGTCTTCCGCACCCGGGCGAGGTCGGTGTCGGGCGCGACCTCCACGTCGAGGGAGGCCGTGGCCCAGCCCTGGCTGAGGTTCCCGACGCGCTTGATCTCGCCGTTGCGGACGTACCACACCTCGCCGTTGTCGCCGCGGAGCGTGGTCACCCGCATCCCGATCTCCAGGACCGTGCCGGTGGCCTCCCCCACGTCGATACGGTCGCCCACGCCGTACTGGTCCTCCAGCAACATGAACATGCCGCTGAGGATGTCCATCACGACGTTGCGCGCCCCGAAGCCGAGGGCCACGCCCACGATGCCGGCGCTGGCGACGAGCGGACCGAGCTGGACCCCGACCTCGGAGAGGGCCATCATCCCCGCCGTGCCCAGCAGCGCGACGGAGGAGGCGCTGCGCAGCACCGAGCCGATCGTCTCCGCGCGCTGCCTGCGCCGCTCCGACTCACGGCCGAGACGGGTGACGAGCCTGGTGATGGCCCGGCGCAGCAGGAAGCGCACGAGCAGGGCTATGGCCAGGATCAGCAGGATGCGCCCGCTGGCGGTGAGCGCCGTCTCCCAGGTGGTGGTCACGCGTCCACGGTAGCCCGCGAGGTGTGTGGGGTTGCCGAGGTGTCGTGGGGAGGACGGGAAGGCTGTGGCGAACGACACAATCGACGCATTTCCCTATCGTGGTGGCGCTGACGGCCATGCCCGGGACACACTGTGGGAGATCGTCTCGGCGCGAGCCACGTGCCGTCGACGGAAACGGAGGGCGTGATAGTGCCACAGGTCCTGGTCCTCAACGCGTCGTACGAACCCCTCGGTGTCGTACCGGTCCGCCGAGCTCTCATCCTGCTGCTGAACGACAAGGCCGTCAGCCTGGAGAACTCTGACCACCTGATGCACAGCGCGACCCACGCCATACCGGCCCCCAGCGTCGTGCGGCTGAAACGCTTCGTGCGGGTCCCCTACCGCACCGCCGTCCCGCTCACCCGCAGGGCGCTCTTCGCCCGCGACGGCGGGCGCTGCGCGTACTGCGGCGGCGTCGCCACCAGCGTGGACCACGTCATCCCCCGTAGCCGCGGCGGCCAGCACGCCTGGGACAACGTCGTCGCCGCCTGCCGCAGCTGCAACCACATCAAGGCCGACCGGCACGTGGCCGAGCTCGGCTGGCGGCTCCGACATAAGCCGGGTCCGCCCTCGGGACTGGCCTGGCGCATCATTGGCACCGGTCACCGCGACCCGCGGTGGCTGCCCTACCTGCGGCCGTACGGAGCCGACGACGCGCTCGCCAGGATCGAGGGCCGACCCGCCTGAGTCGAACGGAAGGACCTCCGTGCCCGACGCACCCCCGCCCGTCCCACCCGCAGCACCCAGAGCAACCGCACCACCAGCGGGAGCCGCACCGCCCGAGCCGCCGGCCCCCGAGTCGTCCGTCCCCGCGGAGGACGTCCCGCCGGAAGCCTCGCTCTCACCGGCCTCGCCGATACCGGAGCGGGTGCCGCTCGTCAGCGAGCCGCCGCTGGCCGACGCCGCCCCCCTCACGAGCGAGCCGCCCCTGGCCCAGGCACGGCCCCTGACCGCCGAGCCCGGACCACCCGACGCGACGGGCCCCGTGCCCCCCGACGAGCCCTCCGTCGACCCCTCTGTCGAACTCTCCGTCGAACTGTCCGTCGAGTTGGACGCCTGGCAGACTCCACCCCCCGGGTGAGCCCGCCGTGATCTACGATCAGCTGATCCAACCGTGTGGTACGCCACCCAGCACGGTTGACGACCAGTTGGCGAAACGGAGCCGTCAATGACCGCCTTCACCATCCGGACGTACGAACCCCGCGATCTCGACGCACTGCGTGAGATATGCGTCCGCACCGGCCTGCGCGGCGGCGACGCCCGCGGCCACTACCGGGATCCCGAGATCCTGCCGACGCTCTTCGCCGAGCCCTACGCGGTGTTCGACCCCGACCTGGTCTTCGTCGCCGACGACGGCGAGCGCGCCGTCGGGTACATCGTGGGCACCGACGACTCCGTGGCGCACGCCGAGGCCCTCCGCGACCGGTGGCTGCCCTCCCGCGCCGCGCGTTTCCCCGCGCCCGAGGGCCCCGCCAAGGACCTCGACGACGTCATGCGGGGGCTGCTGCACGACCCGATGCGCTTCCTCACGCCCGGGATCACCGAGGAGTACCCCGCGCACCTTCACATCGACCTGCTCCCCCACGCCCAGCGACGCGGCCTGGGTCGCCGCCTGATGACCGCCTTCCTCGACGCGCTGCGCGAGCGCGACGTCCCGGCCGTCCACCTGGCGATGGACCCCGCGAACACCAACGCACGTGCGTTCTACGAGCGCGTGGGATTCACGTTGCTGCCGCAGCCGGAGGGCGTCACCGACGTCATCTTCCTGGGCATCAGGCTGTCCTGAACGCCGTTGCCCGCCTGCCGAATTCGACGAATCCGGCGGGGCGGACGGGAACCGGCGGGGCCGTTGCCGCGTGGTCACGGGGAGGGGCGTGGCGACCACGCCGCGGATCGCGATCGTGACACGATCTCGGGAAGGGCTGTGGCGCGGCCTGCCGAACGGCGATACTGCTGGCCGCAGCACCAACGTGAGGGGGAGGGCCCGGAACGTGACACATCCGCCGACCGCACCGCCGCCGTCACCGCCGGGCGCGACGGCGGGGCAGGGCCCGGCGATCCCCGCGCCCGCGGGCCCTCGCACACCGCCCGGCGCACCGCCGAGCGCACCGCCCGCGACCCACCCCTCCCCCCAGCCCGGCGCGGCACCCGACGCCTCGCTCCGCTCCGCCGTGCGCGACGGCGTTCGCCGGCTGCGGGCGGCCACCCGCACGGAGCCCGGCAGGCTGCGGCTGCTCGGCGCGGCGGTCGCGGCCCTGCTGCTGCTCCTGGGCGCCGTCACCGCCTGGCAGGTCTCCGACCGGTCCGACGCCGCCCACACCGTGGTCCACTCGAGCCAGCCGTTGAGCGCCGACGCCGCCGAGATCTACCGCAGCCTGGCCAACGCCAACGCCATGGCCGCCACCGGCTTCCTGGCCGGCACCGACGAGGACCCGCAGGTGCGCGACACCTACGAGCAGGACGTGAGCCTCGCGGGCGAGCTGCTCGCCGAGGCCGCCGCGCACGGCCAGGGCACGGGCCGTTCCCAGGAGATCATCGAGCTGCTCAGCTCGACCCTCGGCCGCTACGCCGGGCTCGTCGAGTCCGCCCGCGCCAACAACCGGCAGGGCTACCCCATCGGCGGCGCGTACCTGCGGTACGCCGACGACCTGATGCAGGCCGAGATGCTGCCGCTCGCCGAGGAGTTGTACGAGCTGGAGAACGACCGGCTCACCCGGGACATCGACGCCGCCCAGGCCGTGCCGTGGCCGGCCCTGGCCCTCGGCGCGGTCGCCCTCGGTGTGCTCGCCTGGTCCCAGCGGCGCAACTACCACCACACCAACCGGGTCTTCAACCCCGGGCTGCTGGCCGCCACGGCGGCCGCCGTCGTGCTGCTCGCGTGGCTCGCCGGCGCCCACACCCTGGCCCGCGGCAGCCTCCACGAGGCCGACGCCGACGCCGCGCGGTCCCTGGGCGAGCTGAACACCGCCTGGACCGAGGCCCTGAAGGCCCGCACCGACGAGAACATGTGGCTCGTGGCGCGCGGCGCGGGAGACGACTTCGAGGACGCCTACCAGCAGCACATGGACGTCGTCGTCGGCCGCGGGGGCGACGGCGGCCTGCTGGCGGAGGCGGCGGCCCTGGCCGACGACGAGGAGGGCCGGCGGCCCGTCGAGGACGCCGTGCGGGCCGCCGAGGAGTGGCGTGAGACGCACCAGGCGGCCAGGCGCTCGGAGCTGGACGGCGACTACGACGCGGCGCTGGACCGGGTCATCGGCCAGGAGGAGTCCACGGGCAGCAGCTTCGAGGAGGTGGACGCCTCGCTCCGGGCAGCCATCGCGCACGAGCAGCGTGAGTTCGAGGACGCGGCGTCGAGCGGGCACGCGGCGCTGCGCGGCCTCGTCGTGGGCGCCGCGGCGCTGGCCGTGCTGGCGGCGCTGAGCGCCCTGGCGGGCGTCCGCCGCCGGCTCGCGGAGTACCGGTGAGGGGCGACGGCCCGGTGAGGGGCGACGGCGTGGGCGGCGGGACGGCCGAGGGGCGTGACGGGTGAACGGCGAGGGAGACAGACCGAGGGAGGGTGAGGCGATGGCCAGCACGACCACGACGGCGACCGGGGGCTCCGGCACTCCGACGAGCGACGAGGCCGGCGCGGGGCGGCGGCGCAGCGGCAGGGCGTTGCTGCTGGCCGCCGGCGGGCTCGCGCTCGCCGGGGCGATGCTCGTCCTGTCCCTCCCGCCGGCCGGGGGCGACGCGGACCCACGCCGGCCCGTCGGGCAGTCGCCCCTGGCGGTACCCGCCCAGGAGGGCGGCGACATCGGCGCGGTCGCCGAGCCCGAGACCTGCGAGGAGGGTGTCAACGCGGGTCTCAACGCGGCCACCAGCTACCGCCCCGACGGCATCGCGGGCGACGCCGTCGAGCGGATCCAGGAGCGCGGTCAGCTGATCGTGGGCGTGGACCAGAACAGCTACCGCTGGGGGTACCGCTCGCTGGAGAGCGAGGACGGCGGGGACACGAGCACCTCCGAGATCGTCGGCTTCGACATCGACCTGGTGCGGGCCATCGCCGAGAGCCTGCTCGGCGAGGACCCGTCGATCCTCTTCAAGGCGATCCCCACCGCGCAGCGTGAGCCGGCGATCGAGTCCGGCGACGTCGACATGGTGGTGCGCAGCATGTCCATCACCTGTGACCGCTGGGAGCGCGTCGCGTTCTCCGCCGCGTACTTCGAGACCGGTCAGCAGCTCCTGGCGCCCATCACCTCCGGCATCACGGGCGTCGACGAGTCGCTGGCGGGCAGGCGGGTGTGCGCGGGCGACGAGACCACGGCCCTCGACCAGCTCAGACAGCGGCAGGAACGGCTGCCGGACATGGAGATCGTCGTCCGCGACGGCCACCTCGACTGCCTGGTCGCGCTCCAGCTCGGCGAGGCCGACGCCCTGATGACCGACAGCGCGCTGGCCGCCGGCCACGCGGCCCAGGACCCCACCGTCCACCTCGTCGGCGATCCCGTCACCGTCGAGTCCTACGGCGTCGCCATGAACCTCGACGACGTGGACCTCGTCCGCTGGGTCAACGGCGTGCTGGAGGACTACACCGCCGGCGGCGCGCTCAGCGCGTGGCAGGAGTCCTACGACGACTGGCTCGCCGACTACATGCCCACGCGTCAGGACCCCCCGGAGCCGCTCTACCGGGACTGATCACCATGGCGGGACGATGAGAGCGTGACGACAGGCTTTGGGGAGCCAAGGCAAGAGGGGAGAGCGATGGCCCCGGAACCCGGCGGGAAGGTACTGAGCCGCGAGGAGGTGGACCGTGCCCTCGCGCGGCTCGGCGCCGAACACGAGGCGATCGAGTCCTCCCTCCTGGCGTTGCAGGACCACGCGGGCCGCAGACTGCTGGAGGGCGCCGAGCTTCGGGGCGCCACCAGGGAGCGCTGGGCGCGGGCGGAGCGGACCGTGTCGCTGCTCTGGTCGTACTTCGACACCTGCACGGAGGCGCTCACCGAGGCCCGCGCGACACGCGCCGGGCGCCGTTTCCTCGGCCGTGAGGAGCTGACGCGGCTGACGGCCCTGCTCGACGGGGACGACCTCGTCGTGGCGGGCGGTGCCGTGGCCGGCGAACCGCTGGCCGAGCGCGTCGGCTGGCGCGAGCTGGTGCGGCGGATGAACGCCGGGTACGCCGAGGTGCTCGACATCGTCATCGCCGCCGACTCCGTCTGGTCGGCGCTGCCGGCCAGGATCGACCTGCTCTCCGCCGAGCTGCACCGCCTGGGCGAGCTGGCCCACTCGGTGGGGGTGCGCCCCGGCGCCCACCCGGCCGGCGACGAGCTGCGCCGCGTCACCGAGGACCTGACGGCGCTGCGGGCCGAGGTGATCGCCGACCCGCTGGCGTTCTGGACACCGGACGGGGGCAGCAGCGCGCCGGGGGGCGGGCGGCCCGACACCACCCGGTACGACGAGGCGGCCCAGGCGCTGGACGCCATCCGGCGTGAGGTCGAGGCCGTCATCGACGTGCGCAAGGACGCCGAGGAGCGGCTGATGCGCCTGCGCGACGTGCTCTCCCGCGCCGACCGCACCCTCGCCGAGGCCCGCACCGCCCGCGGCGAGGTGCTCGCGAAGATCGCCGCCTCCGAGGTGCCGGCGGTCCACGGGCCGGCCACCGCGCTCCACGAACAGCTCGCCGCCGCGGCCGAGTACCGGCGCCGCGCCCAGTGGCACCGCCTCTCCCCGCTGCTGGACTCGCTGGAGGAGCGGGCCGAGGAGGAGCTCCAGCGCGCCCGCGCCTCCCTGACGGCCGTGACCGCGCCGCTGGCGGTGCGGGCGGAGCTGCGGGGACGGCTCGACGCGTACAAGGCGAAGGTCGCGCGGCTCGGCAGGGCCGAGGAGCCCCTGCTGGTGGAGCGGTACGACGCGGCGCGGTGGCTGCTGTGGACGGCGCCCTGCGACCTGCGGGCCGCGGAGCACGCCGTGCTGCGGTACCAGGAGGCCGCCGCGGAGACGCTCAGCGAGAGTCGGGACGCCATGCCGGACGGGACCCACGGGGGGATGCGGTGACGGACCATTCGACGCAGCTGGCGAGGCCCTGCCAGCGGCCCGGCTGCCAGGGCTCCTACGAGGACGTCGGCGGCGGCGAGCTGTACTGCGACACCTGCGGGCTCGCGCCCGTGGTCTCCGGCCAGGGCATGATCGGCGGCACCCCGACGGGCGTGACCGTCGAAGGGCGGGGCGGGGCGGCCGGCGGCCGCTCCTCCGGGAGCTCCTCGACGCGGGGGTCGGGCTCGGGCTCGGGCGGTTCGAGCAGCTCGGGCAGCGCGCGCTCCTCCGCCAGCACCTCGCGTTCCTCCCGCTCGCAGTTCTCCCGCCGCTCGGTGTCGGGTCGGCTGTCGCGCACCGTGTCGGGGCGGATGTCCAGCCGCTCGGTGTCCGTGCGCAGCTCCCGGTCCTCCACCGGTTCCGGCGCGCGGTCCCGGCTCGGCGCCGGCGTCATCACGATGGCCGGGGTGCCGCGCCCCGACCCGCGGGACGCGGTACTGGAGAACCCCGAGGTGCCCGAGCGCAAGCGGTTCTGCGGCAACAGCGAGTGCGCCGCGCCGGTGGGCCGGGCGCGCCACGGCCGGGCGGGCCGCACCGAGGGCTTCTGCACCAAGTGCGGCCACCCGTACTCGTTCGTCCCGAAGCTGCGGACCGGCGAGACCGTGCACCACGGGCAGTACGAGATCGTGGGCTGCCTCGCCCACGGCGGCCTGGGCTGGATCTACCTGGCCAGGGACCGGAGGGTCTCCGACCGGTGGGTGGTGCTCAAGGGCCTGCTCGACACGGGTGACGAGGACGCGCGGGCGGCGGCCATCTCGGAGCGGCAGTTCCTCGCCGAGATCGAGCACCCGAGCATCGTGCGGATCTACAACTTCGTCGAGCACCTCGACCGGCGCACCGGCAGCCTTGACGGGTACATCGTCATGGAGTACGTCGGCGGCCGGTCGCTGAAGGACATAGCCAACGCCCGGCGCACCCCCGACGGCCGCCGCGACCCGCTGCCGGTGGAGCAGGCGTGCGCCTACGGCATCGAGGCGCTGAACGCCCTGGACTACCTCCACGCCCGCAACCTGCTGTACTGCGACTTCAAGGTCGACAACGCGATCCAGCAGGAGGACCAGCTGAAGCTGATCGACATGGGCGCGGTGCGGCGCGTGGACGACGAGGAGTCCGCCATATACGGCACCATCGGGTACCAGGCTCCCGAGGTCGCCGAGACCGGCCCGACCGTCGCCTCCGACCTGTACACGGTCGCGCGGACCCTGGCGGTGCTGACGTTCGACTTCCAGGGATACACCTCGATCTACGTCGACAGCCTCCCCGAGCCCGACCACGTCGAGGTCTTCCAGCGGTACGAGTCGTTCTACCGCTTCCTGGTCCGTGCCACCGACCCCGACCCGGGGCGCCGGTTCGCCTCGGCCCAGGAGATGGCCGAGCAGCTGATCGGCGTGCTGCGGGAGGTCGTCGCGATCGACACCGGGCAGCCGCAGCCGGCGCTCTCCCCGCTCTTCGGGCCCGAGCTGCGGGTGGTCGACACCGAGCTGATGCCGCGCCTGCCGTACGACGAGGCGTCGGCGCTGGGCGCGCGGCCGACCGCGCGGGGACGCCGGGGCCGCCGGGGCGCGGCGCCCGCGCCGCTGCCCCACGGGGCACCCGCCGCCGCGCTGGCCGGCGGCGCGCCGCCGCCGCCCGCCGCTCCCCCGCCGAGCCTGGCGCCGAGGACGATCCAGCCGGACGTGCGCCAGACCGCGCTCGCGCTGCCGGTGCCCCGCGTCGATCCGCGCGACCCGAACGCCGGCTTCCTCGCGGGCCTGATGGCCAGCCAGCCGGGCGACCTGGTCACGGCGCTGCGCGGCGCCCCCACCGACTCCGTCGAGCGCCGGCTGCGGGAGCTGCGCGCCTGGCTGGAGCTGACGGCCTCCGCCGCTCCCGGCGCCGCCACCTCCGCCGCGGCCTCGGCCCGCGAGACGCTGGCCGCGCTGGAGGAGGACCACCCCGACGACTGGCGGGTGGTCTGGTACCGGGGGCTGCACGCCCTGGTGACGGAGGACTGGGAGACGGCGGCCCTCGCCTTCGACGCGGTCTACGACGCCTTCCCCGGCGAGGTCGCGCCCAAGCTGGCGCTCGGCGTGTGCGCCGAGGTCCTCGGCCAGCTGGACAACGCGGCCGACTACTACGAGCTGGTGTGGCGTACCGACCCCAGTCACGTCAGCGCGGGCTTCGGCCTGGCCCGGGTGCGGCTGGCCGCCGGGGACCGGCGGCGCGCGGTGGCGGCGCTGGAGTCGGTGCCGGAGACCTCGGCGCACCACACGGCGGCCAGGGTGGCGACGGTCCGGGCCCGGCTGCGGCAGCGCACGGCCTCCCCCGAGCTGCTGCCCGAGCTGATGGCCGCCGGACAGCAGGTGGCGTACCTCCGTGAGGCGGGGCTGGAACCGTCACTGGGTGAACAGCTGTCCTGTGAGGTGCTGGGTGCCGCGCTGGACTGGCTGCTCTCCGGGGCGACCGACCCGTCCGACCCGGCGGGCGCGTCACGGCACCAGGCCCACGCGGCGCAGCGACTGCTCGGTGTGCCGCTGGACGAGACGGGTGTCAGACGCGGCCTGGAGAACTGCTATCGGCGGTTGGCCCGCCTGGCGCCCACCACCACGGAACGGATCGGACTCGTGGAGGCGGCCAACCGCTTCCGGCCAAGGACATGGGTGTGACGATGCCGCAGCTTGACCAAGTCTCCGCCTGCCCCGGCTGCGGTGAGCCGCTGGAGGAGGACGACCGCTTCTGCGGCGTCTGTGGCACCAGGCTGCATGCCGGTGCCCGTGGGAGCGGCGGTCATGACGGGCCGGGCGGGGGCTCCGCCTCCGGCGGACCCGTCGTCGAGGACCCGACGATGGCGGTGCGCACGCCCACCGAGCCGGACTTCACCCTCCCGCCGCCCCAGCCGCCGCACGCACACGCCCACCCCCCGCACCCGGGGCCGCCCGCCGCACCGGCCGCGTCCCAGGGGCCACCGCCGTCCCCGCCGTCTCCGCCGCCCCCGCCCCCGGCCGTCCCGCCGCTGGTGCCGCCGGGCGGCTTCGGACAGCCGGCGGCCTCCGCCGCTCCCCCGGCCGCCGCCCCGCCCGCGGCCCACCAGCCGCCCGCGCCGCCCGCTGCGCCCGCTGCGCCCGCGCCGCACCAGCCGCAGGACCCGCGGGCCGCGCAGGAGCATCCGCAGCCCGCCGGCCCGCCGGCCCCCGCCGTGCCCGACCCGCGCACCCGGGACGCGAGTCCGCCCGCCCGCGAGTCCCACCCCGTGACCTGTTCGGTCTGCCGCAACGGCTACGTCGACCCCGACGGGTACTGCGAGGAGTGCGGCCGGGCCCAGCCCGGCGAGCGCGACCACGTCGAGCGGGCGCTCGGCGGCGTCGCCGCCGTCAGCGACCTGGGGCTGCGCCACCACCGCAACGAGGACGCGTTCGCCGTCTCCGCGACGGCGCTGCCCGACGGCTCCCCCGCCGTCATCGCCGTGGTCTGCGACGGCGTCTCGTCCTCTTCCCGGCCCGACGAGGCCTCGGCCGCCGCCGCCGAGGCGGCGCAGGAGTTCCTGCTGCACGCGCTGCCGCACGGGGTCTCCGGCCAGCAGGCGATGCACGACGCGCTGGTCACCGCCGCCCACGCCGTCGCCGAGCTGGCCGACGACCAGGAGCGCGAGCCCGGCCGCAACGCCCCGGCCTGCACGATCGTGAGCGCCGTCACCGCCTCCGGCACCCTGACCGTCGGCTGGATCGGCGACAGCCGCGCGTACTGGCTGCCGCTGGAGGACGAGGCGGGCTCCGGCGGCACCGGCGCGCCGGCCCGGCTCACCGAGGACGACTCCTGGGCGGCCCAGATGGTGGCGGCCGGCCTCCTGAGCGAGGCGGAGGCGATGGCCGACCACCGGGCGCACGCCATCACGGCCTGGCTCGGCGCCGACGCGCAGGAGATCGACCCGCACACCGCCTCGTTCAAGCCCGACCGCCCCGGCGTCGTGATCGTCTGCACCGACGGCCTGTGGAACTACGCGGAGACGGCCGACCAGATGGCGAGCCTCGTCTCCGCCGAGGCCCGCGTCGCCCCGCTCTCCGCCGCCCGCCGGCTCGTGCAGTACGCCCTCGACTCCGGGGGCCACGACAACGTAACGGTGGCCCTCATCCCGTTCCCCGTCGCCGCCGACCGGGCAGGAAGGGCTTGACCCGCGGGCACATATCCACCCAGCCGCGTACCGACACCCGCGTACCGCCCGCTCCACTGGAGGGTCCGCTCATGGCCAACTTCGCCAAGTCGAACGTGCCGAAGTTCACCATCGACGTCTACCAGAACGAGTACCTTCCGGAGGCGGCCGTCGAGGTCAACGCGATCGTCACGGTGACCTCCACGGGTGGTGGCACGACGGGCGGCCGGCCGCTGCCCGCGACGGACGGCACGGCAGCCACGGGCGGCGACGGCGAGGGAGCCCCCCACGCCGCCGTCGTGATCATGGTGGACTGCTCGGGCTCGATGGACTACCCGCCGACGAAGATGCGCGGCGCCCGGCAGGCCACCGAGGCGGCGATCGACACCCTGCGCGACGGCGTCGCGTTCGCCGTCGTCGCCGGCACCCACAAGGCCGTCGAGGTCTACCCGGGCGAGGGCGGGCTCGCGGTCGCCTCCCCCTCGACGCGCGCGGAGGCCCGCGAGGCGCTGCGGCGCCTGACGGCCTCGGGCGGCACGGCGATCGGCACGTGGCTGCGGCTGGCCCAGCGGCTGCTGGCCGCCTCCCCGGCCGCCATCCGCCACGGCATCCTGCTGACCGACGGGCGCAACGAGCACGAGGAGCCGGCGCGGCTGCGCGAGGCGTTGGACGCCTGCGCCGACACGTTCACCTGCGACGCCAGGGGCGTGGGCACCGACTGGGAGGTGAAGGAGGTCACGTCGATCGCCTCGGCGCTGCTGGGCACCGCCGACATCGTCGCCGAGCCGGAGGGCCTCACGGCGGACTTCACGGCGATGATGGAGAAGGCGATGGGCAAGGAGGTCGGCGACGTCAGCCTGCGGCTGTGGACCCCCCAGGGCGCGGAGATCCAGTACGTGAAGCAGGTGGCGCCCGCCATGGAGGACCTGACCGGGCGCCGCGTGGAGTCGCCGCCGCGCTCCGGTGACTACCCGACGGGCTCGTGGGGGGACGAGTCCCGTGACTACCACGTGTGCGTCCGGGTGCCGGCCGCCCAGGTCGGACACGAGATGCTCGCCGCCCGCGTCGCGTTGGTGATCCGCGATCCGTCGAACCCGAGCGGGCCGCCCGCGACCACGCTGGGCCAGGGTCTGATCCGCGCGGTGTGGACCGACGACCTGGTGGCCTCGACGCGGATCAACCAGCAGGTGGCCCACTACACGGGGCAGGCGGAGTTGGCCGACGCCATCCAGGAGGGTCTCCAGCTGCGGAAAGACGGCGACGAGGCGGGCGCCACGGCGAAGCTGGGGCGGGCCGTGCAGCTCGCGCACTCCTCGGGAAACGACGAGACGGCCAAACTGCTGGCGAAGGTGGTGGACGTGGAGGACGCGGCGGCAGGTACTGTTCGTCTGAAGGCCAAAGTCACCGAGGCCGACGAGATGACCCTGGAAACCAGGTCAACGAAGACCGTCAGGGTGAAGAAGTGAGGTGGCCGACGTGAAGGCGTCGGCCGATGACGACAGACGTTGCTACGACGTTGGGACGTAAGGGGGAGGCAGCGATGCCCACTTGCCCGAACGGTCACCAGTCGGTGGCCGAGGACTGGTGCGAGGTGTGCGGTCACCGCATACTCGCGCCGGCCGCCGCGGCGGTTCCCCCGCCTCCGCCACCGCCCGGGTTCCCCCAGCAGCCGGGTCTCGGGCCGATGCCCGGCCCCGGTGGTCACCTCGGGCCGGGGGGCGGGCCGCCGGAGCTGTGCCCGCAGTGCCACACGCCGCGGGAGGACCGGGACGCGCCCTTCTGTGAGCAGTGCCGTTTCAACTTCCTGACGAACTCCCCCACGACGTACATCCCGCCGGCCCCTCACGGCCCCGGTCCTGGCCCCGGCCACGCCCCGCCGCCGATGGGCGGGCCGGGTGGGCCGGGCGGACCGGGCGGCGGGTATCCCGGCGGCCCCGGCCCTGGTCCCGGCGGCCCCGGCCCCGGCCCTGGCCCTGGCCAGCCGATGTACCCGCACCAACCGCACCCGCCCCACCCCGCCCAGCAGAGCGGGGACTGGGTCATCTCGCCGCCCGGCGCCCCGCCCGGCGGCGTGCCGCCCCAGCCGGGCCCCGGCGGACCGGGTGGGTATCCCGGGCCCGGTGGCCCGCCCGGCACGTGGATGGTCTCCATCGGCGCGGACCCGCAGTACTTCCAGGCGATGATGCGCCGCTCGGGGCCCGAGGCGTCCCAGCTCCAGCTCCCGCCGTACTCGCCCGAGCAGCAGCTGCCGCTCAACAAGCCGCAGATCACGATCGGCCGCCGGCGCCAGTCCACGGGCGAGACGCCCGACATCGACCTCGCCCGCGCGCCCGAGGACCCCGGTGTCTCGCACCAGCACGCGATCCTCGTGCAGCAGCCGGACGGCAGCTGGGCCGTCGTGGACCAGGACTCCACCAACGGCACGACGGTGAACGGAGGCGACGAGCCCATCCAGCCGTTCGTCCCCGTGCCGCTGAACGAGGGCGACCGCGTCCACATCGGCGCCTGGACCACCCTCACCCTCTACCGCGGCTGACGGCCCCCGCCCCCGCCCCCCGCCGTGGGGCGGGTCACAACCCGTGAGGCGAGCGGGTCCGGTGTGACGAACGTCCTGACACACCGGACTCACGAGGGCCGCGAGGGTTGTCCCGGCGTGGCAGACTGGTGCGCAGTGGTGACGCGATCGTTGCCCTACGTACATCGCCGACAGCGCATCCCCAGCGACGGTTCGGCCGTCCAACACGGTGTAACGGTCGCTGTGGAAGACTGGGGATGACGGGTGCAGGACACATTCCGGGGGTGGCGGGACAGGTTCGCCGAGCGGCGCGACGCGCGGGCGGCTCGGAGACAGAGCCGCGACCCGCACTGGGACAACGTCCGCTACGTCGCGGGCACCCTCGTCATCTTCGTGCACCTGAGCAACTCGCTGGCCGACCACGCCGGTTTGAACTGGCTCTACGTGGCGACCTGGGCGATGCGGGTGCCGGCCTTCGTCCTGGTGGCCGGATACTTCAGCCGAGCGGACACGCTCACGCCCCGGGAGGCGCGGCGGCTGATCGAGTCCGTCGCGGTGCCGTACCTCGTCATAGGTGTGCTGCACACCCTCCAGATGGGTCCCAAGCCCAACGGCGAGTGGATCATCCACGTCCTCGACCCCGCCTGGGGCATGTGGTTCCTGCTGTCGCTGATGTGCTGGCGGGTCGCGCTGCCGTACCTCGCGCAGCTGCGGTACCCGCTGACCGCCTCCATGGTGCTCGCGCTGGGGGCCGGGTACGTCGCCGCGTTCGACACCACGGTCTCGCTGGGACGCACCTTCGCCTTCCTGCCGTTCTTCGTGCTCGGCTGGCAGATCAGGGAGGGGCTGTTCGCCAGGGCCATGACCGCGAGGTGGGGGCGGAACCTCGCGCTCGCCGTGGTGGCGGGCGCCTTCGTCGCCGGCTGGTTCCTCCGGAACATCGACGGGAACTGGCTGCGGATGAAGGGGCCCTACGAGGACCTGGTGACGGCCACCACCTGGGCGTGGGCGGGCCGCGGGGCGGTGCTGCTGCTCGGGATGGCGGTCGCGCTCAGCTTCCTCCGCCTCATGCCACGCCGCCGGCTGCCCTTCGTGACCTACCTGGGCGTCGGGGGCATGTACATCTACCTGCTGCACCCGCTGGTGCTGCGCCCCCTGGACCGCCGCGACGCCTGGTCGTGGGTGCCCGACTCGTGGCTCGGCGTCGCCGTCGCCCTGCTGGCGGCGGTGGTCATGTCCGCGGTGCTGGCCTCGCCGCCCGTGCGCTGGCTGACCCGGCCGCTGATCCAGCCGCGCCTGCCCTGGCTCTTCCGACGCGAGTCCACGCCGCCGGGGCCCGAGCGGCCCGTCCCGGCCAAGCCCGGCGCGACGCCGCCGCCGCCGGTCACCACCACGGTCCCCGTCACCCCGGCCGGCCTGGCGCCGGGCGTGGTGGCGGGCGCGACGCCCGTGCCGGCCGGGGCCGCCGCGACGCCGACGCCGGGCACCACCACCACGACGGACGACATCACCCGGGCCTGCTGATCACCCGCGCCCGCTGACCGTGCCGGCGGGCCTGGTCACCCCGGCGTGTTGATCATCGAGGCCGCGGCGTAGACCAGGTAGTCCCACAGCTGGCGCTCGTGCTCGGGGTCGAGGGAGAGGCTGTCCACGGCCTCGCGCATGTGCGCCAGCCACGCGTCGTGTGCGGCACGGTCCACCACGAACGGAGCATGCCGCATCCGCAGCCGGGGGTGGCCCCGACTGTCACTGTACGTGCGCGGGCCGCCCCAGTACTGCATGAGGAAGAGCCGCAGCCGATCCTCGGCGGGGCCGAGGTCCTCCTCCGGGTAGAGCGGGCGGAGCACCGGGTCGTCGGCGACCCCCTCGTAGAAACGGTGCACCAGCTTCCTGAAGGTCTCCTCGCCACCGACCTGTTCGTAGAACGACGGCTCCTGCTTCTCCATCACACTCCCATGGTCGCAGACACCAGCCGTGACGTTCTGCCCCGCTCCTCGTTCCAAACAGGGGTACGGGTGCCCCGTGGCACATTTCGACGGAAGTGGACCATGGCGAGCCGGCGCGGCAGACTTCAGGGCTTGCCCCAGCACACCCACGTCGATCGGCCCGTGGCGGTCGACGTCCTGATGACAGGAGGGACCATGCCGCCCAGGGAGGTTCCGACCGCCAGGGAGGCGCGCCTCGGCGCCGAGTTGCGCAAGTTGCGCGAGCGGGCCGGAAAAGCGGCGCACGAGGCGGCGGCTCACATAGGAACCGACCGCGCGAAGATGTCGAACATCGAGTCCGGACGGCGCGGAATCAGTGAGGAGCGCATTCGAAGGCTCGCGCACTTCTATTTGTGCGACGACGAGCCTCTGATCGACTCGTTGTGCGCCATCGCGCACGAACACCGGGGGAAGCAGTGGTGGGAGCGCTACCGAGGCGTTCTGCCTCCGGGTTCCCTGGACGTGTCCGAACTCGAGCACCACGCTGTCCGCCTCAGCACCGTGTCCATGCTGTTGGTGCCCGGCCTCTTCCAGACGCCCGGCTACGCGCGAGCGATCTTCGGCAGCGCCATTCCCCGGCCGCGCGACGCCGAACTGGACGCGCGGGTCGAGCACCGCGTGGCCCGCTCCCAGATCTTCCAGCGCCCGAACCCACCGCCGTGCGAGGTGATCATCCACGAGGCGGCGCTGCGGATGCGCTACGGCGGGCGAGGCGTGGCGCGCGCCCAGCTGGAACATCTGCTCGACGTGGCGGACTGGCCCTCCGTCACGCTCCGCGTCATCCCGTTCGCGCTGGAGGAGGTCCCAGGTCACGGCCAGTCTATGCTCTATGCGGAAGGCCCGGTTCCTCAACTGGACACCGTTCAGCTCGACACGCCGTTCGGCGGGGCCTTCCTGCACACCGAACCCGAACTCCACAAGTACCGGAGGCTGTTCGGCGCATCCAGCGACCTGGCCCTCGGCCCGGAGGAGTCCCGGCAGCTCGTCCGGTACATCGCGCGAGAGATGTGAGCAGAGAATGAGCGACCTGACCCAAGAGTTCACCTGGCAGAAGTCCAGCTATTCCAGCACCGGCGACAACTGTGTGGAGATCACGCGCCACCCCGGCGGAATCGCGATCCGGGAGAGCGACATGCCAGAGATCATCATCTCGTCGAGCACCGCGCGCCTCGCGGCGCTCCTCAACGGGTCGAAGGCGGGCCGTTTCGCTCGCCTCACGGGCTGACCTGCGACGCCCGACCCGTTCCCCGCGAAGAGATCGCGACCAGGGGCCCCTCCCCGCGCCGGGAGGGGCCTTATACCAATCCACGACGTCTTTGGCAACGGTATCCCGGGATACTGTTGCCGCCACCCAGCTGTAGCGCTACGGTTGCTGTACGTCAGCGCGTCGCGGCGGCGCCCGACGTCGCTGGCTCCCCTCGCGAGGTGGTGCCTCCCCCACGTCCCCCCACCACTCCATGTCCCCTCGACGACACGGTGAAGGACATCCCGATCATGTCGACCGCACCTCAACCGACAACCACCGGAAACCAGAGCGACTCCCCCAGCACCGCGGACCAGCTGCGCGAGAAGGTCAGGGAGGCCAACGCGCAGAGTGAGGCCAACCGGCTGAGCAAGGGCGGAAAGTAGGCTTCACGGGCACAGAGCCAGCCGGGCACCCCCGCGACACCGACGTGTCAGAGCCGTGCGGCCTCGAAGCGCCGCGGGTCGAAGAGCTCGATGGGGTGCCCGGTCTCGCCGTCCAGCGCCAGGTCGGCGAGGATCTCCCCGACGACGGGCACGAACTTGAAGCCGTGCCCCGAGAACCCGCACGCGACGGTCACCTCACGGTGCGCCGGATGAGGCGCGATCACGAAGTGCTCGTCAGGCGTCGTGGTGTACATGCAGGTGACGGACCGTAGCGGCCGCCCGGGCAGGGTCGGCAGCAGCCGGCCCGCGTGCTCGGCCATCTCCGCCACCTCCTCGGGATGCACGGTCCGGTCGATCGTCTCCGGGTCGCACGGCTGGCCGCGGCGGAAGAAGGCCACCTTCACGCCGCCGTCGGGACCGTCGATCGCCGGGAAGCCGTAGACCTGCGAGGGCGTGCCCGCCTTCTCCCAGATATAGATCGGCTGACGCTCCGGCGCGTAGGCGGCGGTGCCGTCGGTCGGCTCGAACCAGTGAATGATCTGCCGCTCGACGGTGAACGGCACGCCGAGCCCCGCCAGCACGGACGGCGCCCAGGCGCCGGGGGTGACCACCAGGTGCCCGGCCGTGTACACGCCGCCGGTGGCGGTGCGCACCCGCACGCCGCCCGCCGTCACCTCCCAGTCGGTGACCGGCTCGTCGAACCGCAGCTGTGCCCCGGCGGCGGTGGCGCGCTCCAGCTGCGCGGCCACCGTCTCCTCGGGCCTGACCAGGCCGGCCCGCCGCTCGTGGAGCGCGACCTCGTCGTCGTCCGGCGCGAGGGTGGGGAAGCGGCGCCGGATCTCGGCCGCGTCCAGCATCTCGTGGGGCAGGTCCCAGACGGTGGCCGAGTGGAGCGAGCCGGCGACGGCCTGGCTGTCGGGCCGCCCGAGCATCAGCCCGCCGCACAGCAGCGTGATGTCGCGGCCGGTCTCGCGCTCCAGCCGCTCGAACAGCTCGTAGCTGCGCAGCAGCAGCGGCACGTAGGCGCTGCCCTCGAAGTAGGACTGGCGGATGATGCGGGAGCCGCCGTGGCTGGACCCCTGGCGGTGGACGGGGCCGAAGCGCTCCAGCCCCAGCACACGGGCGCCGCGCGCCGCGAGGTGGTGGGCGGCGGCGCTGCCCATGCCGCCGACGCCGAGCACGATCACGTCAAAGCCACGGTCCATGGGCTCCATGCTCCCCCACCGCCCCCGGCCGGGCGACGGCGCCTTCCGGGCCGCGCGGGCGCGGTGGCCGGGCGGGGCGCTAGGCAGGCGGCACGGGCGTGAGGGACAGGCCCCGAACTCCCGTGCGGCGGGCGGCGATCGAGCCCAGCGGCGTGGTCAGCCGCAGCCACGAGCCGCTGCTGAGCAACGTCGCCCCGGCCGTCGCCGCCGGGGCGTCCGGCGCGCGGAGGAAACCGAGGGCGTGGGCGGCGTGGACCGCGCGCAGCGGCAGCGGCGTGCCGCCCAGGGTCCGCGACCAGATCTCCTCGGCGAGGGCGTCCAGCGCCCCGCGCGTGCGCTCCGTCTCGGCCAGCCGCTCCGTCCGCTCGCGGAACTCGGCGACGACGGCCGCCGCCGCGGCCCGCAGCGCGTCGTGGCGCAGCTCGGACAGCCGCCGCCAGCCGCCGCGGGGCGGCAGCACGCCAGCCCAGGCGGGCCCGGTGACGGCGGCGGGCACGGTCAGCCGCGCCCGCTCCTCGTCGATGCCCTCCAGCAGCTCGCCCGCCGCGACGGTGACGTCCAGCCGCGCCGGCCGGCTCAGCCGGCCAGGCCAGACCGCCAGCACGTCGAACCGGGCGGGCCGGGTGAAGACCGCGACGACCTCGCCGGGCTCCTCGTCCCCGCCGCCGGCCGTGACGCGGGCGGCGGCGGCGCGGTCCCAGCCGAGCTGGCGGCCGAGGAACGCCGCCAGGTCGCGGGCGTCCCCGGGCTCGGCGAGAGCCAGCTGGCGCTGGTCGGTCACGGCCACTCCCCGCGTCCTACTCCCCGCCGCGCGAGGCGACGGCCCCGGACACCCCCGGGGCGTCCGGGGCGTCCGCGGCGTCGGACGCGCCCGCGGACGCGTCGTCGTCGAGGTACTTCTCCAGGAAGGCGCGCTCGTCCCTGGTCAGCCGCCGGGGCGTGCCCCGCTCCAGGTCGAAGGGGACGATGACGGTGGCGGCCCGCGCGTAGACCGTGCCGGGACCGTCCTCGCCGGGCTCGGGCGGGTCCTTGATCTCGTACGCCACGGAGATCGAGGCGCCGCCGAGCCGCGTCACCCACATCTCCACGACGACCGGCTCGGGCCGGTACGTCAGCGGCCGCTTGTAGTCGATCTCGTGCCGGGCCACCACGGCGCCGCCGGAGAAGCCCGTCACCGACGCCTCCCGCGCCGCCCGGAAGAAGAGGTCGGAGCGGGCCTCCTCCAGGTACCGCAGGAAGACGACGTTGTTGACGTGCCCGAAGGAGTCCATGTCGGCCCAGCGCATCGGGCACGAGAAGGTGAGTCGCACGGCGGCTCAGCCCCGGGTCAGCTTCTTGTACGTGGTGCGGTGGGGCCGGGACGCCTCGGGGCCCAGGCGCTCGACCTTGTTCTTCTCGTACGACTCGAAGTTGCCCTCGAACCAGAACCACTGCGAGTCGCCCTCGTAGGCGAGGATGTGCGTGGCGATGCGGTCGAGGAACCAGCGGTCGTGGGAGATGACCACGGCGCAGCCGGGGAACTCCAGCAGCGCGTTCTCCAGCGAGGAGAGCGTCTCGACGTCGAGGTCGTTGGTCGGCTCGTCCAGCAGCAGCAGGTTGCCACCCTGCTTGAGGGTGAGGGCGAGGTTGAGGCGGTTGCGCTCGCCGCCGGAGAGGACGCCGGCAGGCTTCTGCTGGTCGGGGCCCTTGAAGCCGAAGGCGCTGACGTAGGCGCGGGAGGGCATCTCGACCTGTCCGACCTTGATGTGGTCCAGGCCGTCGGAGACGACGTGCCACAGCGACTTCTTCGGGTCGATGTTGGCGCGGCTCTGGTCCACGTAGGAGATCTGCACGGTCTCGCCGACGCGGACGCCGCCGGCGTCCGGCTCGACCATGCCGAGGATCATCTTGAACAGCGTGGTCTTGCCGGCGCCGTTCGGGCCGATGACGCCGACGATGCCGTTGCGCGGGAGGGTGAAGGAGAGGTTCTCCACCAGCACCTTGCCGTCGTACGCCTTCTGCAGCTGGTCGACCTCGACGACGACGTTACCCAGGCGCGGGCCCGGCGGGATCTGGATCTCCTCGAAGTCCAGCTTCCTGGTCTTCTCCGCCTCCGCGGCCATCTCCTCGTACCGGGCGAGGCGGGCGCGGGACTTGGCCTGGCGGCCCTTGGCGTTGGTGCGGACCCACTCCAGCTCGTCCTTCAGGCGCTTGGCCCGCTTGGCGTCCTTCTGGCCCTCGACCTTCAGGCGGGCCTGCTTGGTCTCCAGGTACTTCGAGTAGTTGCCCTCGTAGGCGTAGGCGCGGCCGCGGTCGAGCTCGAGGATCCACTCGGCGACGTTGTCCAGGAAGTACCGGTCGTGGGTGATGGCGACGACGGTGCCCGGGTACTTCGCGAGGTGCTGCTCCAGCCAGAGCACGGACTCGGCGTCGAGGTGGTTGGTCGGCTCGTCCAGCAGCAGCAGGTCGGGCTGCTCCAGCAGCAGCCGGCAGAGCGCGACGCGGCGCTTCTCACCACCGGAGAGGTTCGTCACCCGCCAGTCGCCCGGGGGGCAGCCCAGGGCGTCCATGGCCTGCTCCAGCTGGGCGTCGAGGTCCCAGGCGCCGAGGTGGTCGAGCTGCTCCTGGAGGGTGCCCATCTCCTCCATGAGGGCCTCGGAGTAGTCCGTGGCCATCAGCTCGGCGATCTCGTTGAACCGGTCGAGCTTCGCCTTCGTCTCGGCGACGCCGAGCTGGACGTTCTCCAGGACCGTCCTGGTCTCGTCCAGCGGCGGCTCCTGGAGCAGGATGCCGACGCTGTACCCGGGCGCCAGGAACGCGTCCCCGTTCGAGGGCTGCTCCAGACCGGCCATGATCTTCAGCACCGTGGACTTACCGGCGCCGTTCGGGCCCACCACGCCGATCTTCGCCCCGGGCAGGAAGCTCAGGGTGACGTCGTCAAGGATGACCTTGTCGCCGTGGGCCTTGCGCGCCTTACGCAGGGTGTAGATGTACTCAGCCAAGTCAAACCGTCCGGGCAGATCACGAAGCGGGCAGGAGAGCGAACGCAACCCATCCTGCCGCATGGGCCCGCCGAGACGGAAACCACGGCGGGACGAGGAGGGGGATGGGGACGAGGGGGCGGGGGTGGGAGACGTACGGGCACGCACGGGGCACGCACGACGGGGGCGGGCCCGGCTGGTTGCCGGACCCGCCCCGGGGTCGGTCACTGGGTGGGCTGGACGTGCTCGCCGTCACCGGCTCGCCGTCACGCCCGTGGTCCGCGACCGGGTGTCACTGCGCCGCGGTCGCGCCCTGCCTGCGGCGGAGGTAGATCACCGTGGCGCCACCGACCGCCAGCAGGGCGGCGGCGATGCCGGCGATCATCACCGGGCTGCCGCTGTCGCTGCCGGTCTCGGCCAGGTCCGGGCTGCTGCCGCCCGTGGTGGCGGGGGTCAGCTCGTCCTCGTCGATCTGCTCCATGCCGCCGTCACCCGCGGTGTCGCAGTCGAGGAAGCCCTCGAAGCTCCACTCCTGGCTCCCGTCCAGGCCGGTGATCGTGATCTCGTAGCCCTGCCCGTTCTCGACAGGGAAGGTCACGGTCTCCGAGTCGCCGGGGGCGACCTCGTACTCCTGGTTGTCCAGGACGAAGACGAACGGCTGGTCGCCCTCGTTGGTGGCCGTGATGTCCACGCCGCCCTCGGCGCAGTTCTCCTGCGCCGTGACGGCCGGGGCCGGGCCCTCGGCGGCCCAGGTGACGGAGGCGCCGGCGGTCACCTCGGAGGAGGAGGAACCGGCGAGGATCATGGTCTGCGTCACCGTGTCGATGCCGGTGAAGGCGCGACCGACCGGCACCTGGGAGGTGGCGGTGGCGGTCAGCGAGGCGGTGCCGTCCGCGGCGTCGGCGGGCACGGAGAAGTACAGCTCGGTGCCGTCGGTCACCGGGTCGGACTCGGTGACGTACTCGCCGTTGACGTCGACGATGGTCACGCCCTGGTCGGCCGCGGCCTGGTCGGGGGTGACGTGGACGGCGTCGGCCGTGGTGGAGACGGTGATCGGGCCGATGATCTCGCCCGGCTTGCCGGCGACCTGCGGCGGGGAGAGCTGGAGGGAGGCACCCGGCTCGGCGACCTCCTCGGCGTTCGCCAGCAGCCAGTCGGTCAGCGCGGCGGCGTTCTCGTTCTGCGGCGTGGCCTCGACGCCGTCCGACAGGTGCCAGATCGCGGCCTGGGTGCCCGCGGCGGCCTGCTCGGCGGTCAGCGCGTCGACGCCGGCCTGCGAGGCGAGGGCGGCGAGGTCGTCAACCGAGGGGTAGGAGTTCTGGAGGATCCAGTTGATCCGGCCCGCGTCCGGGTTGCCCTGGAGCGAGGAGGACTCCCAGGGGGTCTCCTTGTACTGGGCGCCGGTCTGGGCGCCGGTGTTGAAGTCGATGCAGTACGTCTGCAGCGTGCCGCCGTCGTCGGCGGTCAGGTTGAACAGGCCACCGCCGTACGTCCGGGTCTCGCCGTCGATGACGACGTCGATCCGGTCGAAGACCGTCAGGCCGTCCAGCGAGGCGGTGACGCCGCCGTCGCGTGGGTTGACGGTCTGGGCGGCGGCCGGTCCCGCGGTCGCGATGGCTCCGGCCGTGAGAAGGCCGGCCGCGAAGGTGGTGGCCGCGAGGCGGACGGCTGCCCGCCTGCGTGCGAAGAACATGGGTGTGTCCCCTCCACAGATAGTCACAGGACGCGCAGACAGGCGCACTGACGTGCGGCTGTCGCACGCTCACCGTAGTCCCCGTGCGTACGGTGGATCGTAGAGAGAGTGACGGGCCAATGTCCCCCGGTGACGCTCGAGTTACACATACCTTGCTGGAATCGTTACACCCGTGGCCGGGGCGTCTGCCCGTTCGGACCGGCCGGGCTGCCCGGACCGCCCGACCGCCCGGACCGCGTCGGACTGACGCGACGTCACAGGGGCGGGGCGGTCCGGCCCGCGGGGGAGGCGACCAGGGCGTACCTCTCCCGCACCTCCCGGTAGCGCAGCAGCTCGGCGGCGACCGGCTCCAGCACGTAGGCGTGCCCGCGGTCGGCCGCGACGCGGCGTAGCCGCCACTCCTCCTGTTGCCCGTAGGCGCGGGCGGGGCCGCGGGCGGCGATCCGGCAGGCCCACGCCAGCAGCGGCCCGCCGAGCGCGCCGCCGGCCATCAGCACCAGCGGCAGCCAGCGCCCCACCACCGGCTCGCCGACGAGGGCCGTCAGCAGCCAGCACAGGCCGAGGAGTTGCGCCGCGAGCAGGATCGCCTGTCCGACGGCCGCCGCCGACCACCAGCGGGGACGGGGCAACGCGCCCGTGGTCTCGCCCGCCACCGCCGACTCCAACGCGCGCGGCAGCCGCGCCGCGCCGCGCCAGGCCGCCGCGCTGACCGCCTGGCCCCAGGGGCGCGGCAGCCCGACGGTCGCGACCTCCGTCAGGCGGCGGACCGCCTGCTCGACCTCGGGCCGCGAGACCGTGGGCGGCTCGGCGGCCCGCAGCCGTTTCGCGGCCAACGCCGGGGGCTCGCCGCGCCGCTCGGCCTGGTGGAAGGCCAGCCGCCGCAGGGCCTGCGACCAGGGGGTCCCGCAGGCGCGGTCGGCGCGGCGCAGCCAGCCGCGCTCGGCGGCCTGTCCGGCGGCCGAGGCGCCGACGGCGTCGGCGAGCCGGTCCTCGAACTCCTCCCGGGCGCGCGCCGTGAGGCCCGCCGGGGTGCTGCCGTCCTCCGCGACGTAGAGCGGGCGCAGCCGCCGCGCCACGCCGTCGACGTCGGCCGCGAGGCGGCGGGCGGCGGCGTCGCGGCCGGCGAGCAACGCGGCGGCCTCACGCCGCACCTGGTTCACGCCCTCCCCCGTGAGCGCCGACACCGCCAGCACGCGGGCTCCCGGCTCGCCGTGCTCCCCGAGCGGCACGCCGCGCTCGTCCAGCAGCCGGCGCAGGTCGTCCAGGACGGTGTCGACGGCCTCGACGGGCAGCCGGTCGGCCTGGTTCAGGACGATGAGGCTGACCTCGGCGTGGCCGGCGAAGGCGCGCAGGTAGTGCTCGTGGAGCAGCGCGTCGGCGTACTTCTCGGGGTCCACCACCCAGATGACGGCGTCGACCAGGCCCAGCAGCCGGTCGGTCTGCTCGCGGTGGGTGGCGTCGAGGGAGTCGTGGTCGGGCAGGTCGAGGAGGATCAGGCCGCGCAGCGCGGGGTCGACGAGGTGGGCGCGGCGGCGGGCACGGGCCGGGATGCCGAGCCGCTCCAGCAGGCCCTCGGGGCTCGCACCGTTCCTGCCGTTGTCCCAGATGCAGGCGACGGGCGCGGCCGTGGTGGGGCGGCGCACGGCGGACTCCGACAGCTGGGCGCCGGCCAGGGCGTTGAAGAGCGTCGACTTGCCGGTGCCGGTCGCGCCGGCGATGGCGACGGTGGTGTAGGTGTCGGGCAGCCGCCGGCGGGCGGCGGCCTCGCCCAGCACCCGGCCGGCGGCGACGGTGGCGGGGACGTCGCCACCGAGGCGGGTGTGGGAGAGGCCGAGCAGTTCGCGGAGCGCGTCGAGGCGACGGCCGAGGGCGGTGCCGGGGACGGGCTGGCCGGGGGCGGGTGGCGCGTCGGCGAGGTCGGAGACCCGCTGGTGGTGGTCGACGCGGACTGTCCTGGCGTCCTGCCCGCCGTAGTCGGTGTGGCTCGCGGGGTCCGTGGGGCTCGTCCGCCTCGTCTGGCCGAGGTACCGCACGTGGCTCATCGGGCGGCCTCCTTCCGCATCGTCTCGCTGTGCCCGTCGCTGTGCCCGTTCCGCTCGTGGCCCTGGGCCTGCCGCGCCGCCGTGGTGTGGAGCGCATGGACGGTCGACAGGGCGGCGACGAGTTCGGCCTGCCGCCCCTGGCCGACCTCCAGGCCCTGGAGGGGCGCGCCACGGCGGGAGCGTTCGCTGGCGAGCAGGCGGTCGACGCACTCCGCGAGCAGCCGTGCGCCCTGCTGGCGCAGTCGCGCGGAGGCCGCGGTGCCGACGGTGCCCGCGAGGGTCTGCTGGGCCACCGCGGCGGTCTTGCCGCCCGTCAGCGCGACGGCCAGCAGCGCGACGCACTCGGTCTCCTCCGCCGTGGCGCGCGCCTCGCGGCGCCGCCGTCCCTTCCGTCCGCCTCCGCCCCCCTCCCCGTCCTCGTCCCTCGTCCCGGTCCCGGCCCCGGTCCCGGCCCCGGCTCCGGCTCCGGCTCCGGCTCCGGCTCGCTGAGCCGAGCCTGGTCCCGAGCCCGGCCGCCCGACCCCGGCCCGGTGCCCGACCGCGGGCCGTGACCGGGCCCCGACCGTCGTCGGCGCGCCGAGCGGCACCCCGAGCCCGCCTCCCGCGATCGCGCGGGCCTCCTCGACGAGCTCCTCCAGACACCGCCGCAGCCGCCGCACGGCCACGCCCGCGCGTTCCCCGATCGCCTCGGTCGTGTCCTCCCCGCCGGTCGGCGCGCCCGGCACGCGCCGCCACGCGGCGTCGGTGGCGCTGTCGGCGGCTGCCACCGCCTCGGCCAGCAGCCCGGTCAGCGCCTCGGTGAACTGGTCCAGCAGCTCCTCGCCGCTGGCGTCGTCGGGGAAGGCGAGCCACAGCGCGCGGGTCTGACCGGTCAGCAGCTCACCCCCCGTCAGGCAGGACCGCACCCGGTGGGCGGCCTCCTGGTACGCCTCGGCGAGCCGTTGGTCGAGGCGGACGGCCGTGGCGTACTGCGCGGCGCAGGCGCTCGCCAGGCCGGCGACCCGGCCGCGGAGCGAGGCGATCGCGCCCGCGGCGGTGCGGGCGGCGACCCGGGCCCGGGAGGCGCGGTCGAGGGCCCGCCCGGCCAGCCAGTCGCGCAGCTCCGCGGTGGCGGACGCCGGCAGCACCCCCTCGCCGCCCGCGACGGCCTCGGGCAGCTCGGGCACGGTGAAGCGCGGCACGTCGCCGAGCCCGGCGCGTTGGAGCAGCGTGTCGTAGTGCAGCGAGACCTCCGCGGCCACCTGGTGCGGCACCCGGTCCAGGACGGTGGCGAGGGTGACGTCGTACTCGCGGGCGCTGCGCAGCAGGTTCCACGGGAGGGCGTCGGCGTAGCGGGAGGCGCTGGTGACGAGGAGCCAGACGTCGGCGGCGCAGATCAGGTCGGCCGCGAGGTCGCGGTGGGAGGCCACGAGGGAGTCGATGTCCGGGGCGTCCAGCAGCGCGACCCCCGCCGGCACCGCCGGGTCGGCCTCCACCACCATCACCTCCTCCGCCTCGACGCCCCCGGTGTCCCTCACGCCGTAGCGGCGGCGGCCGACCCGCTCCAGCCAGGGCAGGACGCGCGGCCCGGTGAACCAGCGGCGGTCATCCGGGTGACAGACCAGCACGGGCGTCCGGGTGGTGGGACGCAGCACCCCGGCAGCGCTGACCGGCCGGCCGACCAGGGAGTTCAGCAGGGTGGACTTGCCGACGCCGGTGGAGCCGCCGAGAACGGCCAGCAGCGGGGCCTCGGGCGCGCGCAGCCGGGGCAGCAGGTAGCCGTCGAGCTGGGCGAGCAGCTCGCCCCGCGTGCGCCGGGCCCGCTCGGCGCCGGGCAGTGCGAGCGGGAAGCGCACGGCGGCGAGACGCTCCCGCAGTACGGTGAGGGCGTCCAGCAGATCAGGCCGTGCTTCCAAGGTCACCACAAGCGCAGAATGCCCAATTTTGAGCGTTTTCCCAAGCACCTCCCGCGAGCCGCGCCCCGCCGCTTACCACGGGTCCGGGATAACGACTGCGCAACACCCCTCCCCCCGGAGCACCAAAGACGCTGCGCTCCTCGCCTCCTCCTGGGATTATCAGGAGCTGCTTCACTAGATCTCCACACGACGGCGTTGGCGTGAAGCAACGGGAACGAACCCCTCGAAGCCCTATCCTGTGTGCGCGGCGAGGTCACCACGGGGGGCGCGTCCCCGTCCTGCCATGTGAGGGAGACCGGCCCCCGTAGCTCAGTGGATAGAGCAGGCGCCTTCTAAGCGCTTGGCCGCAGGTTCGAGTCCTGCCGGGGGCACCATACAGAAGGATGACTGCGCGCCGTGACTTTGAGTCATCACTCCTCTTTCCTCCTCCCCCACAGCCTTCGCAGGGCGTCCGTTTTGGTTACTTTGCGGTAGAGGGTTATTAGTCGCTCCGCTCGTCAGGTTGGCTGCGGTGGCGACGTGGCCGACGGTATCCGCCGTGAGGGTGATGCGGCGGTCGGCCAGGTTGGTCTTCCGGTCGTAGCGGATCTCCAGCCTGAAGGCTTCGACGAGACGGCGGGAGAGGTCGTCCGGCATCTCGTTCAGATCCGTTGAGGTGATGGGGAGCATCCCAAGGAGCTCATAGGTGGGAGCTTCCTGCTCCTCGGCTTCAAGTTCGGCGAGCTGGCGCGGCATCCAGGACCTCCTCACCGAAGCTTCGCGACCTGACCGCACCGGCAGGCTCGGCTCGTTCCAGACCGCTCACAAGCGGCTCATCAGGTGGGCCGTTGACGGTACCTAGCCACAGTGGGTTCATCGTGGTGTGGTGCGGGCGCGGAGGTGTGCGCGTTCTCCTTGGTGGCCGAGGAGGCTGAGAATTTCGACGGGGTGTTCGTCGGCGTTGCCGAACCAGTGGGGGGTGCGGGTGTCGAACTCGGCGGCTTCGCCCGGGCCCATGATCAGATCGTTGTCGCCCAGGACCAGGCGCAGTCGGCCGTCGAGGACGTAGATCCACTCGTAGCCCTCGTGGCTGGCCTGCTCGGGTTCGGGCGAGCGCGTCTTCGGCGAGATGATCAATTTGTAGGCTTGCAGGCTGCCTGCCCGTCGGTTGAGCGGGAGCATGGTCATGCCGTGGCGGGTGACGGGCTGAAGGTGCAGGCGGGGGTCGCCCGTCTGCGGGGCGCCGATGAGCTGGCCGATGTCCACGCGCAGTTCCCGGGCCAGGGGCAGGAGCAGTTCGAGGGTGGGGCGGCGCTGGCCTGATTCCAGACGCGAGAGCGTGCTGAGGGAGATGCCGGTGGCTTCGGCGAGGGCTGTCAGGGAGAGGTTGCGCTGGGTGCGCAGCCCTTTGAGGCGGGGGCCGACCGCGGCCATCGTCGACTGTGTCTCGTCATCCATCCTCCACCTTGCCACCGCAGCAAGGATCTTTGCGCTCCGGCACGGTCGGCGTGACTGTGGGCTCAGGCGCGCCGATCGGGTCCGCCGCACGTGATGGAGACGTGATGAGCAACGACAGCAGGACCGAGGCGCCGGAGGCGCCGCGGGCCGCGGCTACGCCCGGCGCGGCGGTGGCAGTGCGGCGTGGGCCGGTGGCACTGGCTGTGGTGATCTTGGTGCTGACGCAGCTGATGTTCGTCGTGGATACCTCGATCGTGAATGTGGCCCTGCCCGACATCGGTGGTGAGCTGGGCTTTTCCAGCGCGGGTCTGTCCTGGGTCGTCACCGCATACGCGCTGACCTTCGGCGGGCTGATTCTGCTGAGCGGGAAGGTCGGCTCCATGATCGGGCCGCGCCGCGCTCTGGACCTGGGCGTCTCCGTCTTCGTGATCGCTTCCATCGCGGGAGGGCTCGCGCCGTCAGCGGGGGTCCTGGTGGCGGCGCGCGCCCTGCAGGGGGTGGGTGCGGCGATGGCGGCGCCCAGCGTGATGGTGCTGCTGATGGGGATCACCGCGCCGGGCCCGCAGCGCTCGCGTGCGATGGCGATGTTCGTCCTGGCCGTGGGCGCAGGAGCCGCGGTCGGGCTGCTGACGGGCGGTGTCCTGACGCAGACGCTGGGCTGGGAATGGGTGATGTTCGTCAACGCCCCCATCGGGCTTGCGGTGCTGCTGGGGGCGGTGCGCAACCTGCCGGAGATGGAGCGCCGGCGCACCTCGCTGGACATCGGCGGAGCTACGACCTCGATCCTGGCGATGGTGGCTTTGGTGTTCGCCTTCACCTCAGCCGCCGACCGCGGCTGGAGCAGCCCGGTGGTGGTCGGGTCGTTCGCTGTCGCCGCTCTCGCGCTCGTGGCCCTGGTGGTGTGTGAGCGCCGGCATCCGTATCCGGTGATGCCGCCGGCGTTCTTCTCCTCCATGCGCAGCTCGGGCCCGCTGCTGGCGATGCTGGTCGTTCCGGCCGGGCAGGTCGGCTTCCTGTTCTTCACCACCCTGCTCACCCAGCAGGTGCTGGGCTTCACCCCGATCCAGACCGGCCTTGCCCTGGTGCCCTTCACCGCCGGCCTGATCGCCACCAACCAGCTCACCCCCTGGCTGCTGCCGCGCCTGGGCGAGCGCGTCATCGGCAGCACGGGACTTGCCGGGCTGGTGCTGGGCATCGCCTGGATGGCGCTGGTGGCGGCCGACGCCGACGCGCACACCTCGATCGTCACCGTGCTGCTGCCCTCGATCCTGCTGGGCGCGGGTGCTGGCGCCACTTTCGCCCCCGTCACCGCCGTGATCATGCACCAGGCCCCCACCGAGCACATCGGCGCCGCCGCCAGTCTCACCCAAGGCCTGCAGCAACTCGGCGGCGGCATGGGCCTGGCCGTCCTGACCAGCGTGCTGTCCGCCACCGGCGGCCTGGAGGGCGGTCTGGGAGCGACCCTGCTCGCGACCGCCGCCTTCCCTCTGGCCGGCCTGCTCCTGTTCGGCCTCTGGGCGCGCCGCATCCCCGCCCCCGACACCACCCCCGCCTGATCACCCCAGACCCCCGACCACACCCTGGAGAACTCCTGATGAGTGACACCGATCCGCGCTACGAAGCCGCGTTCTGGGACCAGCGCTACCACCAGCCCGACCCCTTGTGGAGCGGACAGCCCAACCCCGCCCTCGTCGAGGCAGCAAGCGCGCTCGTGCCGGGTACGGCGCTGGAGGCGGGATGCGGCGAGGGCGCCGACGCCCTCTGGCTGGCCCAGGCAGGCTGGCAGGTCACCGGCACCGACTTCTCCGCCCAGGCCCTCGCCCGCGCAGCCGACCACACCCCGGCCGCACTGGCCGGCCGCCTCACCTGGCAGAAGGCCGACATCCGCACCTGGACACCCCACGATGACGGCGCCCCCTGCTACGACCTCGTCACCGCCTCCTTCCTCCACTTCCCCTCACCCCTGCGCCTCGCCGTCTTCGCCGCCCTCGCCTCACGAGTCGCCCGCGACGGACATCTGGTGATCATCGGCCACCACCCCAGCGACCTGGACACCGCCATGCCCCGCCCGCCCGAACCCGACATCTTCTACACCGCCGACGACCTCATCGACGACCTCCCCGCACACGCCTGGAAGCCCGTCACCCGCACCGCCCGCCCCCGCACCGCCACCACACCCGACGGTCGACAGGTCACCATCCACGACACCGTCCTGACCGCCCAGCGCACCCATTAGCCCCGCCTGCAAACAGCCGACGCCGCACAGGAACGAGCACGACCATGCACCACGACCTCGCTCAGCAGACCGCTCTGGTCACCGGCGCCACCGCCGGCATCGGACGGGCCACCGCTCAGGCTCTGGCCGCCCGCGGCGCCAACGTCATCGTCCACGGCCGCAACGAGCAGCGCGCCGCCGACACCCTCCAGCGTGTCGAAGCCCTCGGCGCCAAAGCCCGCTTCGAGCCCGCCGACCTGACTGATCCCGCACAGGTCACCGCCTTGGCCGACCGGGCCGGAGAAGTCGACATCCTGGTCAACAACGCGGGGATCTTCCACTTCGCCCGCACCGTCGACACCACCCCCGCCACCTTCGACGCCCACATCGCCGTCAACCTCCGCGCCCCCTACCTCCTCGTCCAGGCCCTCGCCCCCGGCATGACCGAACGCGGACACGGCGCCATCATCAACGTCAGCAGCGGCGCTGCCGACACCCCCGGCCTCGGCAGCGGCATCTACGGAGCCACCAAAGCCGCCCTGGAATCCCTCACCCGCGTCTGGGCCGCCGAGTACGGCCCCGCCGGAGTCCGCGTCAACGCCGTCGCCGCCGGTCCCACCCGCACGGAGGGCACCGCCGCCTACGGCGACGCCTTCGAATCCGCAGGACGGGCCGTCGCTCTCCAGCGCCTCGCCGACCCCGAGGAAATCGCCGGAGCCATCACCTTCATGGCCTCCCCCGATGCCAGCTACGTCAACGGCGCCACACTCAGCGCGATGGGCGGCCAACCCGCCCTCGGCTGATCGGCACGCGACCGCCGAGGACGGCACGTCACATCCGCACTGCCCGTCCTCGCCGCAGTCGTCCTCGTCCGGCTCCGGCGCGTCCGGGTCGCGTAGGGGACGCAGGGCACCGGCGGCGGGAGTGGAGGCGGTGAAGCTGTAGCGGCCGAGCAGGTTCAGGTTGCGGTGCTTGAGCGGGGAGAGCCGTGCGATGTCCTCGTCCCGGATCTCGTGGCCCTCGGCCTTCAGCTGGACGACGGCGGCGTCGATGTACTTCGTGGTCCACAGCACGATGGCGTTGAGGACTAGGCCGAGCGCGCCGAGCTGGTCCTCCATCCCGTCCCGGTACGCCTGGTGGATGGCGTCACGCTTGCCGTGGCACACGTCCCTCGCCAGCTTGTGGCGGGACTCCTGCACGGTGAGCTGCCGGTTCGTCTGCCGGCGGTAGGTGTCGTCAACCGGGTCGACCACCCGCAGCAGGTGCTCGGTCTCGGCGATTCGCCCGTGCTCGGCGAACGCCGCGCCCAGCGGGGTGGGCCGTCCTTCGCGGCCGAACATGCGCAGCAGGTCGTAGGCGCGGACCTGGTTGGTGACCAGGGAGCCGGCGACCTTCAGCATGTCCGGCCAGTGCGTGATCACCGTGTTCAGGCTCACGCGGTTGCGGGCCGGGTCCTCCACCGCGCCGTAGTTGCCGGTCTCGACGCCGGGCATGGTGGCCCGCCAGAACCGCTGGTCGTCCGGGGCGCGCCCGGGGCCAGGCCGACGTAGCGGACCGCGTCGATCATCTGCCGGTAGCAGTAGCCCTCCGGCCGCCCGTCCCTGCCCTCCAGCCATCCCGGCACCAGTTTCCGGTCACAGCACCTGGGAGCGCAGGAAGCCCCGTCGGGGCAGGGTGACCCAATGGGTCCCCTGCCCCGACGGAGCTCGGTCGGCCGGGCGGCGGCTTACCGGCTGGCAGAGGCCGGTGCCGTGTACGGTGCTCCCCGGCTCAGCCGAAGTTCACGTCGCTGCACCACATGTAGGCCTGGTCGAGGTGCGAGGCCTGCCAGATCACGAACACGATGTGGTGTCCGGTGTAGCCGGAGGTCTGGACGGGGAACGAGATGTTCTGCGCCGGGGCGAAGCGGCCGGTCTGCGTGATGAAATCGAGGTTGCCCCAACCCAGGGTCTGGGTCGCGGGGTTGAAGCCCTGCTTGCTCACGTAGACCCTGAAGTAGTCGGCACCGTGGGACGCCTGGTCGTACAGCTGGACCGTGAAGTTGTTGCTGATGTTGGTCGTCTTCCACGCCCCGGGCCTGTCCAGGCTGGCGTTCCTTGAGAGGTTGTTGCTGCAGAGCGTCCCGTCGGGGGTCCTCGCCTGGAACTGGCCACCGAGGCCGTCGCGGAGCGCGCTCATCCAGTTCCACATGGTGTCGGGGTTGGCCTGGAAGGCCTGCCAACACATGGGGTCTTGGGTCTGCATGGCCGGGTTCGTGTGGTTGCTGCCCCACGTGTTCCAGCACTGGTACGCGCGGGAGGCGGGGTTGATGATGGTGCCGTGAGCCTGGGCGGGGGGCGACCAGGCCAGTGCGCCGGCAACCAGGGCGAACAGCATGACGAGCACCTGGAGAGGCTGGCGGAGGGACGACCGCGAACGCCCGATTAGCGGTCTCTGTCTGCGCATATGGGGGGAACTCCTTCTAGTCGCAAGGCTGCTATGGAGCGCTCCCAGCTCCCAAGAGTAGGTCTTTTGAGTGAAGTGTCAATGAAACAAACAGAGTTGATGACAGGGGTGGGTGGCGAGCAAGGAATCTGCCGTGAGCCGGGAGTCAGAACCGTTCCCGGGACCGGAAAGCGAGGCTGCGGCCTGGACTGGCGTGCGGGGCGATGCCAGGGGGGGCGTTCGCAGCACGGCAACGCGACCTGGTTCTGGCGTGAGGGCCGAACCGACGGCACTGGAGCGTGGATGCCGTGGCGAGGGAAGCCGCCGGCAACGCAGATCGGCCTCGGCGCGCTCCAACTCACCTGGGCCACCGCCGCGGCCCCAGGACGCTCGCGGACCAGGTGCCGGAACACTTGCCGGTGGACCGCCAGCCAGGCCATGAAGAAGAGGCCTGGCTGATCACGCCCGGGTCTGTTCCACGTTTGCTGACACGGCTGTTCCGGACAGGGCTGCCCCGGTGAGCGGGCCGTGTGGGCTGCGGCTCGGCCGTCGCCAGTTTCCCCACTGATGACGGTTCCCCCGCCGAGCCCTCCGCCCTGCGGGGGGCCAGGCCGCGCCCTTGCTTGAGCTTGTTGATGCAGCGCTCGACGCTGACCGCCACCGTCTACCTCGCCGGACTCCACCTCGCCGCCATCTTCGTCTGGTCAGCAGGATGATCCGAAGGAAACGCCCTGGCTGTTGCGGGGTCGGACGTTGTTGACGCAGGACAGCAGGCGGGGCTCCGGTGCGCGGGGTGGGCGTTATCGCCGGTTGAGTTGCTGATCGAGGGTCGCCAGGATGTCGTTGACCGGGCCGAAGGTGATCATGGCGGTTGTCCCGCCCGCGATCTCGCCGCACAGGGGGGAAAGGGCGTCGTGCGCTTGTGTGGCGAGCGATTCGTCCTGGAGCAGGTTCGCTGTATGTGCGTTGACGGCCCAGAGTGAGTCGTACAGGTGGTCTGCAGGGGGTGTGGGGAGGGTGGCCGCGGCGTGGCGGGCCGCTGTGAGGTTGCCGCGGGCCAGGTCGAGGAGGGGCTGGACCCAGGGACGGTAGGGGCCCCAGTCGAGGTCGGGGTCCGTGGGCGCGGGGCGTTGGTGGCGCACGCGGAGTGAGAGGAGCGCGAGCGGGAAGATGCCGGCTGCAACCCCGGGCATGCCGGTGCCGGCGAGGTCGGTGGCCAGGGAGCGGTAGGCGTGAGCGACCTCGGCGGGGTCGTTCGATCGTTCTGCCAGGCACATGGTGTGGAAGGCGGAGGTGAGCACGTGAACGAGCGGGGTCTCGTGGCTGGTGGCGAGCCGCTCGGCCGCCAGGACGTGGCGTTGCGCGGCCTCCGTGTCGCCGCGGGCCGCGTAGACCTGGATCCTGATCAGATGGCCGAGGATCTCGAACAGCGGTAGGTCATGTCGCGTGGAGAGGTCGATGAGCTCGCCGGCAATGGCGTCGCGTTCGGCGGTGTGCCCGGGGTGCTGGAAGGACTGCACGAATCGGGCGTTGAGCGCGAGGGCCAGCAGGTTGGGGTCGCGTAGGTCCCGGGCAAGCTGTTCGGCTTCGGTCGCCGCCTCGGCGGCCCAGCGGTCGCGGGTTCCGCGATGCTCGAGCCCGATGGTGGCGAGGAGACGTGCTCGAAGCGCGGGTGGAGCCCCTGGCCCGAGTCGGTGCAGAGTGCGTCGAGTGGTTGCGACCAGGGCCTCGGAACGTTCGGGATCGTCGGCGCGCGTCCAGACGGTGGGGACGTCGTACGCCGCGATCACGCGGGCGGTCAGGCCGGAGTCTCCCGTCCGTTCGGCTTCCGTGGCTGCCGCGGCGCGTTGCTCTTGGGCCAGTACCAGGTTGGTGCCGCCTGTGATGGCGGCGGCCCTGGCCACGGTGGTCATGGAGCGCAGCCGGGTGTAGGTTCCCGTCGCTTCTGTGCGTGTGAGCAGGCTCAGCCGGTCCTCTTCCCGGGGCGTGGGAGTGAGGTGCGCAGCGTGCCGGAGGATGTCACGTTCGAGATGGTCGAGGCTGTCCACCGATTCCAGTCCGAACTGATCCAGCAGCCTGGTCCGCGCGTGACGTAGCGAGGCCAGCGCGTCGACCTGGCGGCCGGCTTGGTAGAGAGCGTGGGACAGCAGGACCCAGGCATGCTCCCGCCAGGGGTGTGTGGTTGCGAACGTCTCCAGCTCTGGGATGAGGGGCGCGCCGCGTCCGAGGTCGAGTAGCGCCCGGGCGCGCAGCTCGACGGCTTGGTGGTGAAGTTCTGTCAGGCGGGTGCGCTCTGGTGTCAGCCAGGGAGAGGCGTCGAGGTCTGCGTACGGCTCGCCCTGCCACCACGAGAGCGCCTCGCTCAGCGCACTGGCGACCTGGCCGCTGGGGGCGTCGCGCACGGCCGCAAGGGCGTCCTCGAAACGGTGGGCGTCGACGTGTGCCCGTGGGATCCGTAGGGCGTATCCGGTACCGACGGTCTCGATGACGTGTGAGCGGGTTCGCGGGGGACGATCCGGTTCGAGGGCGCGGCGCAGTTCGGCGACGAAGGTGCGGACGGTCCCGGCCGCTGTGGGAGGGGGGTCCTCCCAGAGATCATCGACGAGCACCGACAGCGGGACGGCCCGGCGGTCAGCCGCGACCAGCCGTCCCAGAAGCTCGCGGCGGCGTCGGCTACCCACCGCTACAGGGCGGCCCTCGGTGTCCATGACCTCGATCGGTCCGAGCACCTTGACGACGATCTCCATGTCCTCATTGTCGTTCCCATCGTCGTCGGCTTCGGGCTGCTGCTGATTCACTGCTGATCCGGCTCTCCGATCCTCCCTGTCGTACACGCATCCACGCGTGAGCGGCATGAGCTCACGCGTTCGATAGAAGGAGGCCGGCAACGATGGGCATCGTTATTCCGGGGTTCGAGACCAGGTCGATCGGTGTGGCTGACGGCGTTGAACTGAACGCGGCGGTCGGCGGACATGGACCGGCCCTCGTGCTGCTCCACGGATTTCCGCAGACCCACCTGATGTGGCGGCGTGTCGCTCCCATCCTGGCCGAGCACCACACCGTGGTCTGCCCCGACCTTCGCGGCTACGGCGCCAGCAGCAAGCCGGAAGCCCTCGCCGAGGACACCTACTCGAAGCGGACGATGGCCGCGGACATCATCGGTCTGGCCGACGCACTCGGATGTGACCGGTTCGCGCTGGTCGGGCACGACCGCGGCGCACACGTTGCCTTCCGGGCCGGCCTGGACCACCCGAATCGGATCAGCCACCTGGGAATCCTGGACATCGTTCCCACTCTGGACACCTGGAACGTCCTCCACGGGGCTGGAGCAGCGGTCGCCTTCCACCTGTATCTCATGGCCCAGCCGCCCGGTCTGCCCGAGCAGATGATCGCCAACAGCGCCGATACGTTCTTCGGCCACTTCCTCGACACCTGGTCCACGAGCTCCGACGCGATACCGGCCGACGTACGCGCCCAGTACCTTCGCGCATGCCGGGACGCCGTTCCGTCGATCGTCGCCGACTATCGCGCCACCGCTACCGTCGACGTTGCACATGACCAAGCCGATCTGGACGCCGGCACCCGGCTCACCATGCCGGTGACGGTCGTCCAGCAGGACTGGGGCCAACAGCTCGGATTCGACGCCACCGCGATCTGGCAGCCGTGGGTCGCCGACCTTCAACACTTCACCACCCAGGCGGGCCACTTCATGGCCGAGGAGGCTCCGGAGGACATCGCCACGCTGATCCTGAACCTGGTGAGGCGGTGATCGCCGCGGACGGGCTGGTGCCGGCCGAACTCACCGGAGGCTCTGACGCACTCCGTGCGAGAGGGTCGCAGTGATCCACTCCAACGCCCCACTGAACATGGAAGGACGACGAGACTCGTTGAACGGTGCCGGACCCGCCCGATTGGCCATGCCGCCGCCGATCAGCTCCACGTCTGTGCCCTCGCTCATTCCTCGGCGAACGTCAGCAGCGGCACGTTGTAAAGGTCCGCGCGCCTGGGGCGGAGAAGATCGGGCTGGACCACCTCGACAACGACGAGTTCGTTGATGAACTGGACGACGCCCTCCAACAGGTGACTGGTGCGCCCGTGGGCGTTGTCGCCCTTCAGGCCCGCGCTGAGATGGATGTGCGGGGCCAAGCAGTCGTCGTCGGGATCCCAGGCGAGGGTGCCGCTGCCGCACGCTTCCAGAAACTCCACCTGCACCGACTCCCACAACGGCGCATCGGGGTCCTCCAGTGGGCCGCAAGTACCGACCAGGCGCGCGGAACGGAATCCGCCGAGAAAGACGGGGATGTAGCCCGAACGGACGCCGTGTTCGGCGCAGAACGCCTCAAGTGCTGGGAAGAATTCCTCACCGTCGTCGAATGCAACGACGAACTCCCTGCCTTTGACGAACTGTGTCGCGCGCATCCCATTCTCCTGCCCTCGTCGTGTTCGTTTGTTAGCGGCGGTGGTCGAAGGCGGCCTCAATGGCCGCTCGATCGGATCCTGCCCGCAGAGGGGCCAAGAGGCGAAGACGGGCCTTGTACGGATCCAGCCTGCCGCCACTGATCAGCCCACGAGTCAGGAGGTCACGCTCCGACCCGTCGAAGGCGTAGGTGGCGGACAGGATGCTGCCGGCGCCGACACGGGAGGTCAGCACGACCGGCAGTCGGGCGGCCAGGGACTCCAGCGGCTCAACCCAGTTGGCCGGTACATGCCCGGCTCCGAAAGCGGCAACGACGACTCCGTCGACGCGCTCTTCCAGGCCGTCGCGCCGGGCGCCTGGGCGGTGCCCCGATGAAGCGGCGGCGCGAGACCGCGGAGCCACGTTCCCGGAAGCCCGGATGTTCTCAATCACAAGATCACCCCAAGCGTTTACTCTCTCGGATTGTTTTCCGGACACGCATCCGGCTCCTACCGTTGGCCGTGCTCCCTTTCGGAGCGAACGGCTGCGACCAGGGCCCTGGACTTGCTCGCTCCGACACCCAGACGCTTTCGCAGCGTCTCGGCAGAGATCGGACGGTGATGCTTCTCCCAGTGCCGGATGTCCTCCTGCCGAGCGCGGCGCGGCAACGGAGCATCCACCCGCACTCGGTTTCCCGCTGTGGCTCGCTTGATCGGATCCGGAGAGGCCAGAGGGCGCTTCGCGGGAGTCCTTGAGGCGCTGGCCGGGCGGTCGATCGCCGGCTCTGACCAAGCGTCCGTGCTCGTTCCGACGCTTCCGATGGCCCGCAGCAGGCCAGGCCCCGCCTCGGCCCACCCGATCAGCAGCACCGGCCCCACAGCATCGAACGCGGCCTTGCCGTACTTCCCCGCCAGCAGCGGCTCGGTCACGTTCAACGCCAGCGTCATCACACTGGCCAACACCAGCAGCCGACGGGCGGGGCGGATCTGCTCGCGACGAGGCACCGTTGAGAGCCAGGTACCGCACACCCAGCAGCAGACCAAGGGCGGACAGATCCACCGCCGGTGCCACCAATGGCGCAACATAGGCCGGCACGCCCAGCCGCAGTCCGAGCGCCAGCACGTTCCCGAAGCCGAACAGGAACGTCAGCCCGACGACCGTCGCCATGATGGCGGTCACCGAACGCAACATCATCACGTGCCCTGCGGACGAAGCCGACGCCGGTGAGGTACTCGCAGCCATCACCGGCCCCCGATCCGGGCCGAGGGCTCGAATCGCCCTTCGATCACCAGACGACCAGCGACAAACCGCTGGTCATACCTTCTACCTTCTGTTGGTAGTCCCGCTGGGGGCACCGACAGCTTCTCCACAACGGCTCGCGACCTCGTTGGTCACGGGCCGTTTCCGTGTGCTGGGCGCGGGGAGGCCCTGTCCGCCGCGTGGGTGATCCGGGAGCCGTTCGGCTGGCGGCCTGACGCCCGCGGTCTCGCTGTCGGCGTTCCCGGGCGGCGCTCTCGCTCCGCCTCCCGTGGCCCCTCCGCCCGGTCGTCGACGCTCTCGACGTCCGACACCACCAGCGCGCGACGTTCGGGCCGGAGGACCGGTCGTCGCAGGAGGAGCCGCCATACCGCGGGCGGCGGCCAGCGGACAGGTGATGTCCCGCGCTCGCGGTCACCGTGTATCCGCTTTGTATCCGGGCCCCCTTGAATCGCCGGGTCACCTTCGACCAAGGGAGTGTCATGTACATATCTGCCCGCCGGCTGCTCGCCGCCGTGAGTGCCGCCGCCGCTCTCGCGCTCGCGACACCGGTCGCGGTCGCGGCTCCGCAGGCCACCGCGTCACAGACGGAGGCGCAGCGCACCCGCCCCGCGTTCAGGATGCCCTTCCTCTGTGGCCAGGTCTGGCGCGGCAACAACTGGAACGGGCACAGCCCGGCCCACTCGATCGACTGGAACCACTACGACGCGGCCGGCAACCCCGACGACTTCGGCCGCCGGGTGCTGGCCAGCGCGGGCGGAGAGGTCCTCACCTCCCACTACTCCACCAGCAACGGCTACGGCCACACCATCGTCATCGGCCACGGCAACGGCTGGCGGACGCGGTACGCGCACCTGAGCGAACGCACCGTCGCGGTCGGCACGCAGGTGACGCGGGGCCAGGTGATCGGGCGGGTCGGCGCCTCGTCGGCGATCTACGAGTTCCCCCCGCACCTGCACTACGAGCAGATCCACAACGGCTCCGTCGTCGTCTCGGTCGTGCAGGGCGTCGTGTGGTCCGACTTCCTGGACCGAAGACTGACCAGCACGAACGGCTGCTGAGCTGCTGAGCTACTGAGCTACTGAGCTACTGATGCGGCCGCGGAGCGGGGCGCGGCCACCCCCGGCCGCACCCGCTCTACGCGCGTTGGCCTCACCTGGAACGCAGCGACCGCAGCTTGGCGTGCACCCGCTCGGCCCGGTCGGGCGCCTCCAGGCGGCGCCAGGCGGACAGCGAGCGCTGGAAGTAGTGCCGCGCCGTCTGCACCCGCCCGGTGGCGTGGTGCAGCTCGCCGAGCAGGCCCGCGACGCTCGCCTCGGCGCGCCGGTCGCCGAGGTGCCGCTGCACGGCGAGCGCGTCGGCCAGCAGGGCCGACGCCTGCCGGGCGTTCCCTCGGCGCAGGCACAGCTCGCCGATGCTCTCCTGCACGTAGGCCACGCAGTGCGTGTCGGCGAGCTCGGCGAGGATGTCCAGCGCGCCCTCCAGCTCCGCCTGCGCCAGGTCCGGTTCGCCACGCAGCTCGTGCAGCACGGCGATCCGGCGGCGCACCTGTGCCTCCCGGTGGCGGTCGCCGATCTGCCGGGCCAGGTCCAGCGCGCCCTCCAGCCACGACGAGGCCGCCTGTGGGTCCCGCCGCTCCAGCCACACCGAGGCGATCGCGTTGTGCGCGACCGCCTCGCCGTGGGGGTCTCCGACCGTCCTGAACCCTCCCAGCGCGTCGGTGAACGCCGCGAGCGCGGCGTCGAGGTCGCCCTGGATCCGGTGCACGGACCCCGCGCCGGCCGCCGCCACCGCCTCGCCGGCCAGGTGGCCGACGGCGTCGAAGAGAGCGCGTGACCGCTCGAACGACGCGAGCGCGTCGGCGTACCGGTCGCGGTAGAGGTGCAGCTGTCCGATGTTGCGCAGCAGCGCCGCGGCCCGCGCGTCCGACAGGGTCGGCATCGCGTCGAGCACCAGCTGGTGCGTGCGCAGCCAGTCGCCGTAGTAGCCGCGCAGGTCGAAGAAGCCCGCCAGTTCCAGTGCGAGATCGGCGGCCCGTTCGACGCGGCCGAGCCGCAGCGCGGCCTCCACCGCGGCGATGAGGATCCGTCGCTCGGTCTCGAACCACTCCACGGGCCGGGCCCGCACGGCATCCGTGAGGGCGGCGCCCGGTTCGGCGGACGGTCCGGGATCGCCGAGCTCGCCGAGCATGCCGAGCACCCCGAAGAAGCGTGTGGGCATCGCCGTGTTCGCGACGTGGGCGACCGCGGTCAGGACGTCGATGACCTGGAGTTGACGCTCCCGGCGCACCGTGGAGGAGTCGGCGTCGGCCACCTCCCGCGCGTACCAGCGCAGCAGGTCGTGCATGCGGTAGCGGGGCTGCCCCAGGGCGTCGGTCCCCACGACCTCGATCAGATGCCGGTCGAGCAGGGTGTCCAGCTCCCCGGCGACGTCGGCACGGCCCGTGCCGGCGGCGACGAGCCAGGCCCCCACCGGCTCGGCGGGCAGCTGGCCGAAGGCGCGGAAGGCCGCGGCCGCCGACTCGGGCAGGTGCCGATAGCTGAGCTCCGCCCGCGCCCTGACCTCCATCTCGCCCGCCCGCAACGGGTCCAGCCGACCGCGCTCGTCCTGTAGGCGGTCCGCCAGCGTGGCGACGGACCAGCCCGGCCGGTGCGCGAGCCGCGACCCGGCGATGCGGACGGCGAGAGGCAACGACCCGCAGCCGGCGAGCACCCGGTCGGCGCTCGCCGCGTCCGCGTCCAGCCGGTCAGGGCCGGCGATCGCGGCGAGCAGGGCCCGGGCCTCCTCTCGCCTCATCACCCCCAGCGTGAGGTGGTGTGCCGGCAGCTCGGGCATCCGCTGGCGGGAGCTGACGAGCACCACCGAGCCTCCGGTGCCGGGCAGCAGGGGGCCCACCTGGGCCGCGCCGGCCGCGTCGTCGAGGAGGATGAGCAACCGCCGTTGCGCCAGGCGTGAGCGGAAGAGCGCGGCACGCTCGCTCACCTCGCCGGGAACCGTGCTGTCGACGACGCCGAGGCCCCGCAACATCTCGGCCAGGACGTCGGCCGGCGTGCGCGGCTGGTCCCTCAGCCCTCCCAGGTCGACGAAGAGCTGACCGTCGGGAAAGGCGGCGCGCACCCGGTGCGCCACGTGCACCATCAACGCGGACTTCCCCGAGCCCGGCGGGCCCGACATCGCCACGACGACGGGCCTCCGGTCGGCCGACGACAGCAGCGTCTCCAGCGCGGCGATCTCCTCGGCGCGGCCGGTGAAGTCCGGGACGTCCATGGGCAGCTGGCACACCGGGGTGAACGCCACCTGGCGGCGGCGGCCGGCGTACCCGTTGACCTCCTCGCCGACGGCGCGCAGCGGCGTGCTCGGCTCGATGCCGAGCTCGGCCGCCAGGATCCGCTCGGCCTCGGCGTACGCGGACCGCGCCTCCGTGGTGCGGCCGGAGTCGTGCAGGGCCCGCACGAGCATCCGCCACAGGTCCTCGCGCAGCGGGTCCTCGGTCAGGCGGGAACGCAGCTCGGCGAGGAGCAGGGCGTAGTCCCGTAACCGCAGCCGGACCGCGAGGCACTGGTCGATCGCGGCCGCTCGCAGCTCCTCCAGTCTGGTGATCACCGGATCCCACACCACGCTGGACGGCACGTCCTGCAGCACGCCGCCGCGCCAGAGTCCGAGGGCGGACTCGTAGCTGCGCAGCGCGTCGGTGTCGTCGCCGCGGTCGCGCTCCGCGCGGGCCCGGTCCAGCCGCCGCTCGAAGAGCAGCGTGTCGACGTCGTCCGGAGCGGTGTCGAGCGCGTAGCCGGACGGCTCCGTCCGCAGCCCCGCGGCGATCCCGGCGTCCGACAGCGCCCGCCGCAGGGTGCGCACGTAGGTGCGGACGTTGGCGACGGCGGACCTGGGTGAGCCCTCCGGCCACAGGACCTCCGTCAACACGTCGACGGAGACGAAACGGCCGGGTTGCAGCAGCAGCGTGGCGAGGATCGCCCTCGGCTTCGGTCCGCCGATGCGGATCGGGACACCGCCCGCGCGCACGCGCAGCGGCCCCAGGACTCCGAACGTCGGCTCCCCCACCCGTGCACCTCCGTCTCGGCGGCGGTCTCTCGGCGACGGCGTTGCCTGATCCCAGTGACGGTCATGGACATGCCCCATTCTGTCAACCCGGGCCTCGACGTGGGGTGGATCACGCACGCGGGGCGGTCGTCGGCACGGGAGCAACGCCTCCCCGTGCGCCCGCTGGTGCGCCGAGGCGGTCTCGACGACGGCTTCCCCGGCCTGGAGGATGTCGTGGTCGGCGGTCGCCGGGCCGTCCGCACGGGCGTGGCGCCCGTGGTGGAGCGGCGCCGCGCGGGGGGACGACGAGCCGTGCGAACTTCTCCCAGCGACCCCTCCGTCGAGGAGGAAGAGGAAAGGCCACCCGACATGCAGACAGATCGTCGCCTGTCCCGGCGGGCGTTCGTCGCCACCGCCGCCGCGGGCTCCGTCACCGCTCTCGTGTCCACCCCGCGCGCGTCCGCCGCCGCGCCGAGCCAGGTCCACACCGTCGGCCGTGTCAGGGAGGCCGCCGACGGCTTCTGGCAGTACGCCTGGCCCGGCGTCTCCTTCGAGGCCCGGTTCCGTGGCACGGGCGTCGGCGTCGTCCTCGACGACGCGCACAACGACTACGACGTCCAGATCGACGGAGCCACCGTCGCCACCCTGGTGACCCCCGGCAAGACCACCCACGCCGTCGACGGCCTCGCGCCCGGCGAGCACAGCGTGCGGCTCGTCAAACGCACCGAGAGCACCTGGGCGGCGGGACGGTTCGGCGGCTTCACGGCCGCCGCCGGGGGCGAGATCCTCGCCAGGCCGCCGGCCCGGAGCCGGCAGATCGAGTTCGTCGGCGACTCCCACACGGTCGGCTACGGCAACGTCTCCGCCGGCCGCGACTGCTCCGGCGACGGCGGCGTCCACCGCAACACCCACGCCGGCCTCAGCTTCGGCGCCCTCACCGCCCAGGGCCTGGACGCCGACTTCCAGCTCAACGCCTACTCCGGCCTCGGCATGGTCCGCAACTACAACGGCGGCGCGCCCGACACCACCTACCGCACCTACTACGAGCGGGCCCTGCTCCACGCGGACGGCGACGTCTGGGAGAAACCGGCCACCTGGCAACCGCAGCTCGTCGTGATCGGCCTGGGCATCAACGACTTCTCCACCCCCCTCGCCGCGGGCGAGCGCTGGGCCACCCAGGCGGAGCTGGTCGCCGACTACGCGAGCGCGTACCACGGCTTCCTCGACACGCTGCGCGGGCGCTACGGACCCGAGACGTTCCTCCTCGTGGTCGCCACGGCCTCCGGCGCCACCACGGCGTTCCCCGACACCGCCGAACGCGTCGTCGAGGAGCGTGTCTCCCGGGGCGACGAGCGGGTCGGGTACTGGTACTACGGCGACGCGCCGCTGGACCTCCTCGGCTGCGACTGGCACCCCTCCGCCGCCGACCACCGTGTCCTCGCCGGCCTCCTCACCGACCACCTCGCGACGCTCCCGCTGGGCTGGTAGCCGGCGGCGGCGCACCGCGTCGGGTCCGGGCCCGGGACGGGGCTCGGGTCCGGTCCCGGCTCCCTCCCGCCCGGTGGGCGTCGCTCACAGCGCCGCGACGTCGAGGACCAGCTTGCCCGTGGTCACTCCCGCCTCGATCCGGCGGTGCGCCTCGGCGGCCCGTTCCAGCGGGAGCGAGGCGACCTGGACCCGCAGCTCCCCCCTGGCCGCGGCCGCCACCGCGCGGCGCAGGGCGCGGCCCGCCTCGTCAGGGTGGGTGGCGGCGAACGCGGCCAGGTTGAAGCCGGCGACCGTCCTGTTGGTGAACCACAGCTCGTTGGCCGGGACGCCGACGTCCTCCGCGCCCGAGGCGTTGCCCATGACCACCAGGCGGCCCAGGGGGGCGAGGCGGTCCAGACTCGCTCGGCGGGTGGGGCCGCCGACCATGTCGACCACGATGTCGAACTCGCCGGCCTCGGCCAGCCGGTCGCGCGGGATCACCTCGTCGTAGCCGAAGCCCCTGGCGATGTCGACCTTGGCGGCGCTGCCGACCGTGCCGACCACGCGGCCCGCGCCCAGCAGGCGCGCCGCCTGGCCGAGTTGGCTGCCGACGCCGCCCGCGGCGGCGTGCACCAGGACGCTCTCGCCGGGCGCGATGCGGGCCACCCGGTCGAGCACCAGGAAGGCGGTGGTGCTGTTGGACGGCAGGGCCGCGGCCGTTCCCATCCCGATGTCGAGGCCGTCCAACGGGGCGACCAGCTCGGCCGAGGTGACCGCCACCTCGGCGTAGCCGCCGGAGTCGACGATCGTCAGGGCGGCCACCGGCTGGCCGGGCCGCAGGTCCTCCACGCCCTCGCCGACGGCACGGACGTGCCCGGCGACCTCGATGCCCGGCACGAAGGGCAGCGGCACGTCGACCACGCCGCGCCGGTAGAGGATCTCGGCGAAGTTCGCCCCCGCGTAGGCCACGTCGATGGCGACCTGGCCGGGGCCCGGGGCGGGGATCGGCACGGCGTCGACGCGGAGCACCTCGGCGTCGCCGAACGCGGGGATGGTCACTGCCTTCATGCGCGTGTCGTCGCTGTTCATGGCAGCGATCCTGTCGCCCCGTCAGCGGCCCCGGCAGTGCCCGTTCATCCTGGGTGTGCCACCACCAGGCTGCGCCGGCGCGCCAGCTCCTCCAGCCGCCGCCCGGTGTCGGTGCCCGGCTGGGGGTTGTGCAGGACCAGGTGGTGTCCGGGGTGCTCGGGCAGCGGCAGCAGCGTGGCCTCGAAGACGAGCGTCCCGACCTCGGCGTGGTCGACCGCCTTCACCGCGCTGGTGTGCTCGGCCACGTCGTGGCGTGCCCACAGCCGCGCGAACTCCGGGCTGGAAGCGGCCAGCTCGCCGGCGATGCGGTCGAACTCGGGATCGTCCGGGTATCGCGCCGCGTCGGCCCGGAAGCCGGCGGCCACCTCGGGTGCGGTCGCGGCCCACTGCCGGTGCAGGGCACGGTGGCGGGCGTTGGTGAAGAAGGAGACCAGGCAGTTGTGGTCACTCTCGCCGTACCCGAACACCTCCCGGGCCATGTCGTTGATGGTGGTGAAGTTCCAGTGGCGGTCGCGGACGTACCCGGGCCGTGGCAGCCAGGAGTCCAGCAGCCGTCGCAGCTCCGGGGAGGCGGGCGGGGAGGACGCGGGCGCGTCCCGTGGCGGGTGCAGCCCGGCCAGCCGGTACAGGTGCGCCCGTTCGACGGCGCTCAGCAGCAACGCGCGGGCGATCGCGTCCACGACGTCCGCGGACACTGTGATGTCCCGCCCCTGCTCCAACCACGTGTACCAGGACACGCCGACCCCGGAGAGCACCGCGACCTCCTCGCGCCGCAGCCCCGGGGTGCGCCGTCGGCCGCCCGCCGGCATGCCGACGTCGGCCGGCGAGACCCTCTCCCTGCGGCTGCGCAGGAACTCCCGCAGCTCGGCCCGGCGGCGATCGCGTGCTGGGGACGACTGGGCACTGGCCATGGGACCACCCTAAGGTGGTCGCTGCCCTCTCCGGGTGGCGTCATCGCGACGCCGACGCCGACGCCGACGCGGGCGCCGACGTCGACGCGGGCGCCGGCGCGGGCCGGGGCCGGGGACCGGCGGCGGCTCAGGCGTTCCCGCCTCCCGCCCTGCCCTCGTCGAGCAGCTGCTGGTAGAAGTCGCGCAGCTCGTCGCCCCCGTTGCGCCGCCACTCGTCGACGGCGTTGCGGAAGTCGCGGAGCGACTGGCGACCGCGGATGATGTCGTCCTCCATGTCCTCGAACGGGTCGTTGAGGTTGGCGAGGCGGGCCGGCTCCTGGATCTGGAGGCCGAAGAACATCGGCTCCTGGAAGAAGGGCAGGTTCCGCTGCTGCCAGGAGGTGTAGTCCTCGACGACCTGCGGCATGTCGGGATAGGCGATGACGTCCGCGGCCGAGCAGATGAAGGTGTAGGTCCCCGGGACGACCTCCCTGGTGCCCTGCTCGGTGCGGAGGGGCAGCCCGTCCTCCAGGGTGTAGTGCGTGCCCCTGACGCCGTACTGGTGCAGCCGCTGCTCGACGGTGCCGTACGGGGCGGCGGTGAAGTCGGCGAGGTGGAGCGCCGCGCGGATGCGGTCCTCGGAGAGGTTCTTGTTCACGAACGTCCAGATGCTGGCGCCCATGCGGGCCCACAGCGTCGGCTCGCCGCCGTCGTGGGCGAAGTAGTCGAAGCCGTTCATGTGGAAGTCGGGGTTGGTGGCCCGCTGCGCGGCGCTGTCGTCGTACCACGACCCGTCTCCGGTGAAGTACATCAGCGACTCACCGGCGGCGAAGCGCGTCCCGGCGTCGCCGGCGCCGGCGACCGCGTCGGGGTGGATCACGCCGGCCGCGTAGAGGGTGCGGGCCCACTCCATGGCCTCCACGTACTCCTCGGTCTCCAGCTTGTGGACCAGCCGGCCGTTCTCCTGCTTCCAGTAGGAGGGCTTGTCGGGCAGCACCCCGAACATCTTCGTGGCGAGCCACTTCATGTTCTCGCTGGCCCAGACGCGGTTGCGGGGGGAGGTGACGTCCACACAGAAGTCGTAGAACTCCTGGGCGCTGGTGGGCGGCGTCCAGCCGTTGGCGTCGAAGATGTCCTGCCGGTAGTAGGGGACGATGTCGCCGGGGGTGGGCTGCGGCATCGGCAGGCCGCGGAGCGCCCCGCCGAAGACCGACGACTGCCAGGCCACCGTGGGGATGGCGGCGAGGTTGGGGTAGTCGAGGACCCGGTCACCGGAGAGGTAGGGGCCGAGGTCGGCGAAGCGGTTGGCGATGGCCTGGGGTATCTGGCCGTGCATCTCCCAGGCGGGGATGCACACCAGGTCGGGGATGTCGCTGCTCGCCAGCGTGGCGCCGAGCTTCTCGCCGTAGGTCTCGCCGTCCTGGGTGCGCCACTCCATCCGGGCACCGATGGCCTCGTCCATCACCGTCCAGAACGCGTTGCCCGGCCGGGGGGCGGTGCCCCACAGCGGGGTCATCGCGGTGAACTCGCCGCTGCTGCGCGGCTCCGGCACCGTGACGCCCAGCTCCTCGTCGGGGATCCACCGGGTGAAGCCGGGGCTGGCGCCGTCAGGCGCCGGGATGTCCGGCTCCACGGCGCTCTCCGAGGCCTGGTACGTGGGCAGTATGGACCTGAGCTCCCGCTCGGAGACCCGCCCCTCCCCCTGGCCGCTGCCCTCGCCGCCGCAGGCGGACAGCAGCGGCACTCCCCCGACGGCGGCGGCGGCGGCCGCCCCCGTCGCGGCGAGGAACCTTCTCCGGCTCGGCCCGGGACGTGAGTTCAACATGGCATCCTCCACCCTTCGTGCATGCGGACGCAGGAACGTCAGATCGGTGACCGAGCATGAGAGGCTGGCAGACCCTGCGACTTGGCTTTGGCTCAGAGCCTATACGGGCGAGGAGCTGGCACATAGGCCCTGACAGCAGGTTTGTTCGAGGACTTTTTGCCGCGACTTCGCTTGGCATCAGAGCCAACTCTTGGCTTTGTGATCGTTCTTGCTCGCTGGTGCGCGGCCCGGGAGCGGCCTGGCGCGGGACGCGGCCGACCGGCCTCCCGCCACCCCCGGGCCCGCGCCCGCGAGCCCGGCCGTCAGCCCACGTAGAGGCTCTTCCCGTACACCGACACCGTGCTCTCGTCCGGATAGACCGCCTCGACGAAGCCGCCGTCGCACTTCTCTCCGGCGAAGACGAGGACGCGCTCGTTCGTGCCGTTCTCGACCGTCAGGGGCGAGGCGTCCGAGGCGTAGCAGCCGCGCGGGTTCTTGTGTGACTGACCGTTGATGATCAGCTTGCCGTCGGCGGCGGACGCGGAGCCGGGCAGGGACAGGGCCAGCGCGGCCGCCGCGGTCAGGGTCGCGCAGGTCGTCGCGGAACGTCGCATGAGAGGCGCCTTTCTGGAGCTCGAACGGGAACGGGAGGGTTCGCTCTCTCAACGCCGACGAGCGCCCGGACGATCACGGAACGCGACGGAGTTCACCCGTACGAGAATCGAACAGCACACGCCCGGGCGCGCGGGGAGACCGCCGGAAGAACGCGGAGGGCCGGGGCGTTGCCTCGCAGCATGAGGATCGGTGAGGCGTCCCGGATCAGCGGCGTGAGCGCGAGGTCGTTGCGGCACTACGAGGCGGAGGGCCTGATCGTCCCGGGTCGTCGCGGCAACGGGTACCGCGACTACTGCCCCGCCACCGTCGACCGGGTGCTCGTGATCCGCTCACTGCTGGAGGCCGGCCTGCCCGTGCGGCTGATCAGGGACGTCCTGCCCCACCTCACGGCCGCGCCCGGGGCCACCGGCGGCGCGGTGTGCGCGGAGTTCCTGCACGAGGTGCGGAGCTATCGCGACCGCCTCGCCGCACACATCGCCGTCCTCAGCGAGCGGAGGGCGGCGCTGGACGCCTACCTGCTCGCGCACTCCCCCGACGGACCGGTGAACGCCGCTTGACCCTGACACCTGTGTGAGGCTCCTACGGTCCGGCGCATGGAGAGAACCGAGCAGGACCCCGCCGCGGAACCGACGGTCCGCGCCCTCGTCCAGCGGTCGCACCGGGGCCCGCGGGACCTGGTCCTCACGAGCGACCACCGCCGCCCCACGCCGGGACCGGGCGAGTACCTGGTCCGCGTCGGCGCCGCCGGCGTCAACTTCGCGGACGTCATGCAGACCCTCGGTACCTACGGCGGAGGCCCACAGCCGCCCTACGTCGCGGGCTTCGAGGCCGCCGGCACGATCGAGGCCCTCGGCCCGGACGTCGAGGACCCCCTCCCCCTCGGCACCCGCGTCGTCGGCACCGGCCCCGGCGCCTTCGCGCAGTACATGACGATGCCAGCGGCGGGGGCGCTGCCCGTGCCGTCCGGCTGGAGCGACGCCGAGGCCCTCGGCCTGGTGCTGAACTGGGCCACCGCGCTCGCGGCGCTGAGGCCGTTGGGCCAGCTCGCGCGAGGCGAGGTGGTGCTCGTCCACGCCGCGGCCGGAGGCGTGGGGCAGGCCGCCGTCCGCCTCGCCCGTCACCACGGCGCGCACGTCGTCGCCACGGCGTCGCCGGCCAAGCACGACATCGTCAGGGCGCTCGGCGTCGACGACGTCCTGGACCGCGCGCGCCCCGACCTCGCGGCGGAGATCGTCCGCCTGACCGGGGGCGTCGACCTGGTCCTCGAATCCGTGGGGCGCGCCACCTTCGAGGTCAGCCTGTCCGTCGCCAGGCCCTTCACCGGACGGGTCGTGGTGTTCGGCGCCGCGTCCGGCGACGCCGGCGTGACGACGCACGACCTGATCTTCACCCACCAGGTCCAGGTCAGGGGCCTGCACATCGGCGCGCTGGCGGTCGCGGCCCCGGCCGTCTACCGGTCCCTGCTCACCGAGCTCGAGGCGCTCATCGCCCAGGGCGTGTACCCGCCGGGCACCCCGCGCCTCCACCCCCTGGCCGAGGGGCCGGTCGTGCTGCGGAGGCTCCAGGCGGGCCGGACCCACGGCAAGCACGCCCTCGATCCCTGGCGCTAGCCGCCAGGGGTCCCTCGGGAGTCCCTCGGGAGTCCGTCGGCGGGGACGGGGGTCACGGGGCGCGGCCACCGCCGGGGAGGTCGAGCGCCGGGAGGTCGAGCACGTCGAGGAACGCGGTCGCCGCCGGCGTGCGGCCCTCGCGGCTCCAGACGACCGTCTCGACGCGGGTGGGCGCGTCCGTGACCTCGATGGTGGCGACGCCGGTCAGCTGCGGCACGTAGGCGGAGGGGAGCAGCGCGATCCCGAGGCCCTGGCCGACGAGCCGGGCCAGGAAGTCGGCGTTGGTCACCTCGAAGGCGACGTCCCGGTCGAGACCGGCGGCGGTGAAGGCCAGGTCGGACTGGGCGCGCCCGGCCGTCCCGGCCGGCAGGTCGACGAAGACCTCCGAGGACAGCCGGCGGAGGTCGACCGAGGGCTCGCCGGCGAGGGCGTGGTCCGGCGCCACCACGGCGACGAGCCGGTCGTGGGCGAGCTCGCGGAAGGCGACGCCCGTCAGCCGCGCCGTGGTCGGCAGCCCGAGGAAGGCCACCTCGATGGAGCCCTGCCTGACCTGCTGGACGAGCTCCTCGCTCGCGCCGACGCGCAGGCTGACGCGCACGTGCGGGTACCGCTCGCGGAAGTCCCGCAGGGCACGCGGGATGTCGACGGCCGCGACCGAGGGGATCAGGCCCACCGCCAGCCGCCCGCGCACCTCGCCGACCGCCGCCGCGACCTCCGCGACGGCGCGCTCGGCGGCGTCCAGACACTGCCGGGCGGCGGGCAGGAACGCGGCGCCGGCCGGCGTCAGCCGCACCCGGCGGCTGGTGCGCTCAAAAAGCCTCGCGCCCAGCTCCCGCTCGAGGCGCGCCACCTGGTGGCTGAGGGCGGACTGGACGACCAGGCACCGCTCGGCGGCCCGGGTGAAGCTGTTCGTCTCGGCGACGGCGAGGACGTACCGCATCTGCTGGAGCTCCATGTATCCATCGTGAATCCAGATCGATGGCCTGACAAGCATGTGTTGGACTCATGGATGGGCGCGGGGTGAGACTGCGAGGGTGACGAGTTCGACGGCGCGCGGAGCGCGGAGAAGGCCCCACGGAGGCGACACGCCATGAGGAACGGTTCGCCCCTGCTCACCACGGGCGTGACGGCCCTGGCCCCCGCGATCTGGGGAAGCACCTACCTGGTGACGACCGCCTGGCTGCCGCCCGACCGGCCGCTGCTGGCCGGCACCGCGCGGGCGCTGCCCGCCGGCCTGGCGCTGCTGGCCGTCGCCCGCGTGCTGCCGAGCGGCCGCTGGTGGTGGCGCGTCCCGGTGCTCGGCACGCTCAACATCGGCGTGTTCAACTTCCTGCTGTTCGTCGCCGCCTACCGCCTGCCGGGCGGTGTCGCGGCGATGGTCATGGCCGTGCAGCCGATGGTCGTCCTGGTCCTCGCGGCCCTCCTCATCGGGGACCGGGTGCGGGCCGGACACGTGGTGGCCTGCGTCCTCGGCGCGACGGGGGTCGGGCTGCTCGTGCTCCAGGGGACGGCGGCCCTGGACGGCGTCGGGGTGGCGGCGGCGCTGGGCGCGGCGGGCTGCATGGCGGTCGGCATCACGCTGACGAAGCGGTGGGGGCGCCCCGACGGCGTGGGGCTGCTGCCCTTCACCGGCTGGCAGCTCCTGGCGGGCGGGCTCGTGTCGCTGCCCTTCACGCTGGTGCTCGAAGGGCTGCCGGCCACCGTCACGGGGGAGAACCTCCTCGGCTTCGCCTACCTCACCTCGCTGGGCGCCGCCGTGAGCTACGCGCTCTGGTTCCGTGGGGTGGAGCGGCTGCCGGCGCTGGCGGTCTCCTTCCTCGCGCTCGGCAGCCCGGTCGTGGCGACCCTCCTCGGGCTCCTCCTCGCGGACGAGACGCTGTCGCTTCCGCAGGTGCTCGGGATCGTGCTGATCGTCGGCGCGGCGCTGCTCGCCCAGCCACGGCCGGCCGCGCGGCGCGGCGCGCGACCGGAACGCGACGCGCTCCCGGCGCGCGACGCGGGCCCGGCGTCGGGCGGACGTTCGGGGGCCCCGCCGGCCGAGGACCGGGTGGCCGCCGCGCGCGGGCGGCGCTGACCACGCCCCGCCGCCGCACGCCGGCCGCCGACCCGCGACGCGACACGGCCGTCCCGGCCCAGGGCGCTACGCGCCCAGGAGCCGGGACGGCGCGGCGTTCCACCGTGTCGTCGGCGCGGGCCCCGCCCTCAGAGGGTCGGTTCCTCGCCCCACCGCAGCGCGTCGCCCTCGTACAGCGTGATGCGCTCCGTCGTGGCCGGCGCCTGCGTGTTCGGCGACAGGCCCTCGAACGACCAGTCGTTGCTCGCGTCCCAGCCGGCGCCCCCGGTCACCCGGAACTGGACCTCCGCGCGGTGCTGCGACTGCCCGCCCGGATAGATGTCCCGGTCGGCGCAGCTCAGCTCCACGTAGTACACGTCGCCTCCGGCGTGCACCGCTCCGCCGGGCGGCGTGGCGCACTCGCTGTAGTTGGACGTCACCGTGACGCCGGCCGGGTCCACGCCCTCGTCGAGCGTGAACCAGTACCGGAACGCGGCGTCGGACAGCGTCTCGGCGGGGAAGCCGGAGCGGTTGCGGATGATCGCCTTGACCTCGGTGAAGCCGGTGCCGCTGGCGTTGACGGCGGCCTCGACGTACATCTGCGGGCCGTCGGGCTCCTCCGGCTGCGGGAAGTCCGCCAGCGGCTCGCCGCCGTAGCGGGCCGTCAGATAGGCGAGCGCGCTGGAGAAGCCGGCGTTGTAGTCCGTGGCCACCTCGTTGGAGACGTAGTCCTGGCGGCTGTCGGTGTAGGCGTCGTCGGGTCCGTCCGGGCCGCCGACGAGCGCGCCGTAGAGCACGTGCCGGGTCTCGGCGGGCGCGGTGAGCTGGTCGGTCCACGAGCCGTGCGCCGTGCGGTGGTGCGGGTTCTGCGGCGGGTTCTCGCCGAAGCCGACGACGTAGCTGGAGTCGCGCGGGTTGTCGCCGAGGGCATAGTTGATCTGCCGCTCGCCGAAGGCCCGGTACGTCGCGGCGCGGCCCTCGTCCGTGCCGGTGGACTCCAGCCAGTCGGCGTAGATCAGGCCGACGAACGCGGTGTTCGCGGCGTAGCGCAGCGAGCCCCACGTGTCGAGGACGGCCTGGCCGCCGGGCGAGTACCGGACGCGCTCGCCGTTGGGCAGGCCGGTCGTCCAGAAGTCCAGCCAGCGGTTGGCGTCCTCCACGTACCGCGCGTCGCCGGTCTCCATCGCCAGCAGCGCGTAGGTGCCGAACTGCTTGTTGTCCCAGGCGATCGTCCAGCGGTAGCTGCGGGTGTTGGTCTGCTGCTCGGTGCCGAGCTCGTCGTACTCGGTCTCGGCCTTGGCGAGGTACGACGCGTCGCCCGTCGCCTTGTACAGCCAGTACGCGCCCCAGACCAGCTCGTCCTGGTACCCCGACCAGGAGCGGTAGAAGTTGCCCGCAGGGACGCAGTCGGAGTAGGCGCCACGGTGGGTGTCGGCGAAGTCGTAGAGCTCCTCGGCGTGCCGCACCAACGTCGCCGCGTACGTCGGGTCGTCCTCGGCGAACAGCATCGAGGAGGCCGCCATCGCGGCGGCGGTCTCGGCGGCGACGTCCGAGCCGGGGCAGCTCGCGTCGACCCGGTACGCGGGCCGCGCCATGTGCATCACCTCGGCCGGCCCCCACCACTTGTGGTCGGCGTCGCCGTCGCCGACCTGGGCGTAGAGCACGTTCGGCTCGGGGTGGGCCCTGATGAAGTAGTCGTTGACCCAGCGGAGGTTGTCCTTCAGGTACGGCATCTGGCCGGAGTCCTCGTAGCCCTCCCCGGCCGCCAGGCCGCCCCAGGCGAGCATCGTGGCGGTGAAGGCCATCGGGAAGCCGAACTTGACGTGGTCCCCGGCGTCGTACCAGCCGCCCGTCAGGTCCAGGCCGACGTCCGAGCCGTCGTCGAGGCCGGAGTCGCCGCGCCAGGAGACGCGGTTGTCATCGGGCAGCTCGCCGGAGCGCTGCGCCTCGTAGAAGAACATCGACTTCTGGAGCGCCTCGGCGTAGTTGAACGGGGCCTGCGCGGGCTCGACGTCGGGCCCGGCGGGGGCGCCTGCACCGGGCTCGGCGTGGGCGCTGCCGGGCAGGCCCGGCGCGAGCAGCCCGGCGCCGAGCAGCGCGGCGAGGCCGGCGGCGAGCAGACCGAGCCGGCGTCTGCGGCGTCGGGGGGTGGAGGACGGGGGCATGGTCACACCTTCCGGAGGGGGCGGGCGTGGGCTGGTGGGTGGCGGAGAACGGGTGGGAGCGCTCCCATTGTTGGCATGGCCATGCTCCGAAAGTTTTCCGGCGCCGTCAATGCGTACGACCGGGAAACCGCACCGAGGAGACCGAAGGCGCGCCCCCACCCGGCGCCCCCGAGACGGCGAGGAGGGCACGAACGGGCAGGCCGGCCGGGCCGGGCGACCACCGCCGCCCGCCCGGCCCGGCCGGTGCTCAGGCCGTCGCCATCCCGAGCGGCAGGTGGCAGGCCGCCAGGTGGGTCGCCGCCCGTGGGTCGGGCTCGGCGGGCGGGACGATCTCGGCGCAGACCGCCTCCGCCTTCCAGCACCGGGTCCGGAAGCCACACCCCGAGGGCGGGTCGGCCGGCGAGGGCACCTCGCCGGAGAGCACGATCCGCTCCCGGCGCTCCCCGCCGAGGCTCGGTGCGGCGGACAGCAGCGAGGAGGTGTAGGGGTGGCGGGGGGCGGTGAAGACCTCCTCGGCCGTGCCCGACTCCACCACGCGCCCCAGGTACATCACCGCGACCCGGTCGGCGACGTGACGGACCACCGACAGGTCGTGCGAGATGAACACGTACGCCACGCCCAGCTCGGCCTGGAGGTCGGTGAGGACGTTCAGGACCTGCGCCTGGACGGAGAGGTCGAGCGCAGAGACGGGCTCGTCGCACACGATGACGTCGGGGTTGAGGGCCAGGGCGCGGGCGATGCCGAGGCGTTGGCGCTGCCCGCCCGAGAACTCCTGCGGGTGGCGCCCGGCGTCGCTCGCCCGCAGCCCCACCATCTCCAGCAGTTCGTGGATCCGCTCGCGCCGCTTGGACCTGGGCACCAGGTCGGGGTGGGAGAGCCATGGTTCCCCGACGATCCGCGCCGCGTTCAGCCTCGGGTTGAGGGAGGCGAACGGGTCCTGGAAGACCATCTGGATGCGGCGCCGCCAGGCGAGGAGTTCCCTGCCGCGCAGGGCGAACGGGTCCAGGCCGTCGAAGCGGACGCTGCCCGCGTCGGGGCGTTCCAGTGCGAGCAGCACCCGGGCGAGGGTGGACTTGCCACAGCCGGACTCCCCCACCAGGCCGAGGGTCTCGCCCCGCCGGAGGGTGAGGTCGACCCCGGCGAGCGCGCGCAGCCGCGTGCTGCCCGAGGCGGTGCGGGGGACCCGGAAGGTCTTGGTGAGGCCGCTCGCCCGGAGCAGCGGCTGCTCGGCTTCCTCAGGCACGGGTCAGCTCCTTCCAGTGGTGGCAGGCCGAGGCGCGTCCCGGGCCTGTGGGGTTGAGCGGCGGCGCCTCGGTGGCGCAGCGGTCGCCGGCGAGCGGGCAGCGGGGCAGGAAGGCGCAGCCGGAGCCCAGGTCCGCGGGGCGGGGAGGGCTGCCCTCGATGGAGGTGAGGCGGGTGCCGCGGGGCCGGTCGGCGGGCACGGAGCGCAGCAGGCCGCGGGTGTAGGGGTGGCGGGGCGCGGCGAAGACCTCCTCGACGGTGCCGGACTCGACGATCGAGCCCGCGTACATCACCGCGACCTCGTCGGCGTGTTCGGCGACGACGGCGAGGTCGTGGGTGATGAGGACGACGGCCATGCGGGTCTCGCGCCGCAGTTCGGCGAGCAGTTCCATGATCTGGGCCTGCACGGTGACGTCGAGGGCGGTGGTCGGCTCGTCGGCGAGGAGCACGGTGGGGCGCAGGGCGACGGCCATGGCGATGAGCAGGCGCTGCCGCAGGCCACCGGAGAACTGGTGGGGATAGGCGCGGGCTCGGGCGCGGGGCTCGGGTATGCCGACGCGTTCCATCAGCTCGACGGCCTTCTCGCGGGCGGCCCGCCGGGAGAGTCGTTCGTGGATGCGGAACGGCTCCGCGAGCTGGGCTCCCACGGAGTGGACGGGGTTGAGGGCGGTCAGCGCGTCCTGGAAGACGACGCCGAGGCCGGGACCCGCGAGCCTGCGGCGCTCGCGCGGCGGCAACCGCAGCAGGTCGCGGCCTTCGAGGAGCACCTCGCCACCGGTGACCTCGGCGACGGGGTCGAGCAGGCCCGCGACGGCCTGGGCCGTCATGGACTTGCCGCAGCCGGACTCGCCGAGAAGGGCGAGCGTCTGGCCGGAGCGGACGGAGAAGCCGACCTCGCGGACGACGGGCACGGTCCCGGTGGGCGTGTGGATCGCCACCGACAGGCCGTCGACCCGCAGGGCCTGCGGGGGCTTGGGCGCTTGCTCGTTGCTCATGACAGCTCCTTCGCGGCGACCGTGCCGCTGGTGCGCGCCCGCTCGCGGCGGCGCCGGGGAACGGTGAGCCGCCAGCGCTGGGCGGGGTCCCCGGCGAGCCTGACCCAGCCGGCGAGGATGGTGGCGGAGACGGTGGTGGCGATGATCGCGAGGCCGGGGAAGACAGCCGTCCACCAGGCGGTCTGCAACTCCTGCCGGCCCTGCGCCACCATCAGGCCCCAGGACATGTCCGGCGGCTGGATGCCGATGCCGAGGAAGCTCAGCGAGGACTCGGTGAGCATGACGAAGCAGAAGTCGGTGGCGGCGACGGTGAGCAGGGTGGGCAGCACGATCGGCGCGACGTGCCGGCGGATGGTGGCCCAGTGCCCGGTGCCGAACGTGCGGGCCGCGTCGACGAAGAGCCGGCTGCGCAGCTCGGCCGACTCCGCCCGCGCGGTGCGCAGGTAGACGGGGATGCGGGCGATGGCGAGGACGGCCACGATGTTGGCGGCGCTGGGGTCGAAGACGTAGAGCACCACCACGGCCAGCAGCAGGGAGGGGAAGCTCAGGATGACGTCGGCGACGCGCATCGAGACGTTCTCCCGCCAGCCCCGGTGGAACCCGGCCCACATGCCCCAGACGGAGCCGACGACCAGGGAGACGAGGACGGCGGGGACGGCGACCGACAGGGTGGTGCCGGCGGCGACGACCAGTCGGGCGAGGACGCTGCGGCCGAGGGAGTCGCTGCCGAGCACGAACTCCCAGCCGTCGTCGAGGCTGAACGGGCGCCGGTTGACCGCCTGGAGGTTCTGTTCGCGGGCGAGGTCTCCGAGGAGGAGGGGCCCGAGGAGCGCGCAGAGCGCGACCAGGAGCAGCACGACGGTCGCCGCCGTCGCCATCCGGTCCCGGAGGAGGAGGCGCAGCATCCGGGTGGTTCGGCCCGTCGTCGCGCTGGTGGTGTCGGTGGTGGTCATGCCATCGCTCCCTGTCGGACCCGCGCGTCGAGGAGCGCGTAACAGACGTCGATGAGGATGTTGAGCAGGAAGATGGTCAACGCCGTGATGAGGACGGCCGCCTGGAGGACGGCGAAGTCCCGTTGGAGGATGGAGTCGATCATCAGCTTGCCGACGCCCGGCCAGCCGAAGATGGTCTCCACCACGACGGCGCCGTTGACCAGGCCGACCGTGAGGTCGCCGGCGACGGTGAGGCCGGGGGCGGCGGCGTTGCGCAGCGCGTGCCCGAAGACGACGCGCCGCTCGCTGGCGCCCTTGGCGCGCGCCACCTTGATGTAGGGCGCGGCGAGGGCGGAGACCATCGCGCCGCGCACCACCTGGACGAGGACGCCGAACGGACGGATCAGCAGGGTCAGGACGGGCAGCACCCAGACGGACGCGCCCGTGGTTCCCGAGGTCGGCAGCCACTCCAACTGGACGGCGAAGACCAGCACGCCCATGATCGCGAACCAGAAGTCGGGGGTGCTGGCCGCGGTGGCGGAGAGGAAGCTGGCGACGCGGTCGGCGAGGGAGTTGGGCCGGTAGGCGGCGAGGCTGCCGATGACGACGGCGCCGACGACGGCCAGGAGCATGGTGGCGCCGGCCAGTTGCAGCGTCGCGGGGAAGGCCCGCAGCACGGCCTCGTCGGCGGGCTGGGCGGTGCGCAGGGAGTCGCCGAAGTCGAGGGTGGCCAGCTGGGCGACGTAGTCGCCGAACTGCACGAACAGCGGGTCGTCGAAGCCGTGCTGGGCGGAGAACGCCGCCCGCATCTCCTCGGTGGCCGACAGCGGCAGGTAGAGGTTGGCCGGGTCGCCGGTGAGGCGGGCCAGGAAGAAGACGCCGAGGATCACGAAGAGGAACGGCAGGGCGCTGGAGAGGATTCTGTTCCGGAGGTAGATGAGCATCGTTGTCCTTGTCCGTCCTCAGCCCGCGGGGTGGATGTCGGACAGGTGCATCTCGTCGCCGCTCGCCGAGTTCGGCTCGTAGGTGACGTTCGGGGAGAGCGCGATGATGCCTGTCATGTGGGCCAGCACGGCGTCGCGGACGACCTCCTCGCTCTGGTGGGCGAGGGCTTCGGCGAAGGCGGCGTCCCGTTCCGGACCGGAGGAGAGCTCGGCCTGCTGGATCAGCTCGTCGAGCTCGGGGGTGCCCCAGCTGCTCTGGGCGCCCTCGCTGCCGTAGATCTGGTCCATGGTGAAGGCGGCGTCGCCGGCCTGGTTGCCGTGTTGGGCCTGGAGGAGGGTGGGGCCGATGTCCTCGGGGAAGGGGCGCAGCAGGTACTCCAGCCAGGCGTTGACGTCGAGCATCTCGATCTCGACGTTCAGCCCGGCCTCGGTGAGCCCGTTCTGCACCACCTCCATCGTCTCGGCGGCCCTGGGGTAGATCTCGTTCCTGCCGATGATGGTGATCGTGGTGTCCACGGGCACGCCGTCGGCGCGGGCTTCCTCGATGAGCTCCCTGGCCCGGTCCATGTCGTAGGGCCAGGCCGTCAGGTCCGGGTTGTGACCGGTGACGCCGTCGGGGACGAGCTGTCCGGCCGGCTCGCCGAGCCCGGCGAAGACGGAGGCGACGAGGCCGTCCCTGTCGATGGCGTAGTTGATGGCCTGGCGGACGCGGATGTCGTCGAGCGGGGGCTTGGCGGCGTCCATGCGGAGGTAGGAGGTCTCGTTGTTCGGGTACTCCACCGCGGCGTCGCCGGCTCCGTCGGTCGGCGCGAGGCCGACGGCGATGTCGGCCTCGCCGCTGGAGATCATGGCGGCCCGGATGCTGCCCTCGGTGCGCCAGGTGTAGAGGGCGGCCGGGAAGTCGGGGGCGGGGCCCCAGTAGTCGGCGAAGCGGGCCAGGCGGAGGTTGATGCCCTGGTTCCAGGTGTCGATGGCGTACGGCCCGGTGCCGACGGGCTCGCGCACCTTGGCGGTGGCGTTGGTCGAGGTCGGCACCATCTCCACGAAGGAGATCCGCAGCGGGAGGATCGGGTCGGGCTCGGGCGTGACGACCTCCAGGGTGGTGGCGTCGAGGGCGGTCGCGGTGTACTCGCCGTCTCCGAAGACGTAGCCGTCGACGTTGCACCCGAAGTCGGTGTTGACGGTGCGGTGGATGGAGAACGCGGCGTCCTCGGCGGTGAAGCGGGTGCCGTCGTGGAAGGTGACGCCCTCGCGGAGCGTGAACTCCCAGCTGGTCGGGGAGGTCTGCGTCCACGCGGTGGCGAGCTTCGGCTCCAGCTCGCCCGTCTCGGGGACGCGTTCGGTGAGGGGTTCGGTGATGTTGGAGCGGACGACCCGGCCGGTGGCGGTGAGCGAGGCGTCGCAGGGCTCCAGGGTGGGCGGCTCCTCGGGGAGCACGATCTGGACCGTGTCCTCGCCGGCGACGGAGCCGGAGTTGGCGACCGTGCAGCCGGCGCCGGTCAACAGCAGCGCGCCCACGCCGAGGAGCACGACGGTGTTCCTGGCGGTCCTGCCGCTCGTGGCGCTCCTGGCGGCCCGCCCGTTCCGCCCGTTCCGCTCGGTTCGACAGGAGCGGGCGGTTCGCGCGGGTCGGCCCTGGCGGCCCGGCGGGCCGGTGGCTATCGATGGTCGGAGAAGGGACCTCATCGTTCCTCGTTCCTCCTTGGCGCGTGCGTCATCGGGCGCCTGGCCATGCGTAGGGAGTGGGATGGTGCGGGGGACGGGAGCTGGGGGAGCCGTCAGGCGGGGACGCCGAGGGCGTCCAGGGCGGCGTGTCCGCGGTCGAGGAGGCGGGCGAGTTCGGCGCGGTGCTCGGGGGTGACGTCCGCGAGCGGCGGGCGCACCGGGCCCGCCGAGTGCCCCTGGAGGTCGAGCCCCGCCTTGACGAGGGCGACCGCGTAGCCGTCGGTGCTGCGCCGCAGCCGGGTCAGCGGCACGTAGAACTCGCGCAGCAGGGTCTGCTGGACGGCGTCGTCGCCGCGTTCGAAGGCGTCGAAGAAGGCGCGGGCGATCCGGGGGGCGAAGGCGAGGGCGGCGGAGGAGTAGGCGCGGGCGCCGACGGCCGCGTAGGCGCTGGCGTAGGTCTCCGCCGTCGGCATGCCGTTGAGGAGCGTCAGCTCGCCCCCGGTCACGGTGTGGACGCGCTGTAGCAGCTCGATGTCGCCGTGCCCGTCCTTGAAGGCCACGACCTGGTCCAGCGTCGCGAGTTCGGCCACCGCCTCGGGGGTGAAGACCGCGGTGGAGCGCTGGTACGGGACGATCGGCAGCTCGGTGGCGGCGGCGATCTGGCGGTAGTGGGCGACCAGCCCCTCGGGCGGGCCGACCTGAAGGTAGGGCGGCAGGACGAGCAGCCCGTCGGCCCCGGCGCGTTCCGCGGCACGGGCGAACTCGATCGCGAGCCGGGTGCCGCCGCCCGCCCCGGCGTAGACGGGCACGTCATCGCCCACGTGGGTGACGGCGGCCCGCACCACCTCGGCGTGCTCGGCCGGGGAGAGCGAGGCGAACTCGCCGGTGCCGCAGGCGACGAAGAGCGCGGCGGGGCGGGCCAGAAGCATCTCCGCGAGGTGCTCCTCGAAGCGCGGCAGATCGAGGTCACCGTCCGCCCGGAACGGGGTGACGGGGAAGCCGAGCAGACCGCCGAGGGGGGTCGCCGGCCGGGGATGTGGCAGCACCATGGAGCCTTGCTTTCGTTCGAGTGTCTACATATGGAGACACTGTCTTTCTTTGTAGACGGGAGTAAAGTGCTGCCCGGGTCGATGCGTCAAGAGACGAGCACGAGGCAGAGGAGACAGATGTGACCGAGAGGGACGGGCCGCTCGAAGCCGGTCGCGTACGCAGCGTGAAGTCCGCCGACCGCACCATCGCGCTGCTGGAGTACCTGAGCTCGGCGGACTCCCGTTCGCTCCGGGAGGTCTCCCAGGACCTCGACATCCCACGGGCCAGCGCCTACGCGCTGCTGGTGACCCTCGTGAGGACCGGCTGGGTGGAGTCCGAGCGCAACGGCTCCGGCTTCCGACTGGGCATCAGGGCGCTGCGCGCCGGGGCCGCGTACGTCGAGCACGACGACGTCGTGCAGCGGTGCCAGCCGGTCATGAACGAGCTGTCGGAGAAGCTCGGCGAGACGATCCACCTCGCCCGGCTGGACGGTGACGAGATCGTCTACCTCGCCACGTGCCTCTCCCGCCACTCCCTCGCCGTGGTCTCCAAGCCGGGCCGCCGGCTGCCGTGCTGGGCCACGGGCCTGGGCAAGGCCATCCTCGCGCACCGCCGCTGGTCCGAGGTGGACGCGCTCCTGCCGCGGACGCTGACCCCGCGCACCGAGCACACGATCACCGACCGGGCCGCGCTGCGCGCCGAGTTGGAGGCGGTGGCGGAGCGCGGCCACGCGACCGACGAGCAGGAGTCCACCCTCGGGCTGCGCTGCATCGCGCTCCCCCTGCGCTTCGACGGCGTCGTCAACGAGGCGCTGAGCTGCTCCACTCCCACCGTCCGCCTCGACGCCGCGCGGGAGACGGAGATACTGCGGGCGCTGCGCCAGGCCCAGGAGAGGATCCTCGGCTGATCCGCGCGCCGGCCGGCGCGCACGGGGGCGGCGGGACGCTGGCGCGTCGGGGAGGCGCTGGCGGTGCTGGCGACGTTGGCGGTGCTGGCGACGTTGGCGGCGCCGGCGTGCTGGCGGCGTTCGGGGTGGGCGGCCGCTTCCACCGCCACGCGCGCGGTCGAACGTCGTCGTCACGGCCCCCCTGCCCGGCCGGGGGTACGGCCGGGCAGGGAGACCACTCACGGAGGCGCCCGCCGACCGCGGCGGTCAGTCGCGGGCGCTTCCGCTCAGGCGGTCGTGCAGGACACGCCGTTCAGGGTGAACGTCTCGGGCGCCGGGTTCGCGTCCGTCCAGGAGGCGAGGAAGCCGAACGCGCGCGATCCGCCGGCGGCCAACTGGCCGTTCCACGAGGCGTTCTCGGCGGTGACGACGTCAACGCTCTGGCTGAGCTCGGCGTTCCACCCCTGGGTGACCCGCTGGCCGGCGCCGAACGTCCACCTCAGGCTCCAGCCGTCGACCGGCTCCGCCGAGGTGTTGGTCACCGTGACCCGGCCCTCGAAGCCGCCTGACCAGCTGCCCACCACCTGGTACCGGACGGCGCAGTCGCCCGTCGGCTCGCCCGGGCCGTTCGGCCAGTCGGGGTCGACCACCGCCCAGAACGCCTCCTTCGCCTGGAACTCCCGGTCGAAGAGCAGCGGCGCGTCGGCGCGGCTGCCGTTCAGCCAGCTGTCGGTGTCCGTCACACCCCACAGCGTCACCGAGGTGATCTGGTCCGCGTACCGGTCGAACAGCTGGAACATCGCCCGGTACTGCTCGGCCTGGGCCCGCAGCCGCTCCTCGGGCGGGGTCGGGAAGGACTCGCCGGAGCTGGTGTAGATCGAGACGTCCATCTCGGTGATCTGCTGTTCGAGGCCGAGCGGGGCGAACGTCTGGAGCATCGTCTCGGTCTCCGCGACGGACGGCCACTCCACGTTGACGTGCATCTGGTGGCCGACGCCGTGGATCGGCACGCCCTCGGCGCGCAGCTGGCTGACGAGGTCGAAGAGGGCGTCGCGCTTCGCCGGCACGTTGGTGTTGTAGTCGTTGATGAACAGGCGGGCGTCCGGGTCGACCTCGTGCGCCACGCGGAAGGCGGTGCGGATGTAGTCCAGGCCGGCGATCTGGAACCACGGGCTGCGCCGCATCCCGTCCGACTGCGACTCGTCGATGACCTCGTTGACGACGTCCCACACCTCGACGCGGCCGGCGTACTCCCCCATCACGGTCCTGATGTGGGTCTCCAGCCGGTCCAGCAGCAGCGCCTTGTTCTCCGCGGTCGGCGTCATCGGGTCGCCGTTCGCGTCGGTGAAGACCCAGGACGGGGTCTGGTTGTGCCACACGAGCGTGTGCCCGCGCACCGCCATGCCGTGCTCCGTCGCGAAGTCCACGATGGCGTCCGCGTCGGTGAAGCGGAAGGTGCCCTCGGTCGGCTGCGTGGCGTCCCACTTCAGGGCGTTGCCCGTGGTCAGCGACTCGTAGTGCTTGGCCAGCAGGTCACCGCGCGAGCCGTAGAGGTGGGAGGGCTCGACGCCCGCGCCGACGGGGAAGCCGGTGACGGCGTCCCGCAGGGACGGGATGTCCGTCTGGATCGGCGGGTCGGGCTGGTAGGAGACGAGGGCGTCGTCGACGAAGAAGTCGGCGGTGACGCTCGCCGTCTCGACGTAGAGGCCGACGTACTCGGCGGCCGCGGTCGGGGTGTACTCGCCGGTCAACTCGACCCAGCCGCCGGCTGTGGCCTGCGCACTGCCGAGGGTGTGGTAGCTGGCCTGTCCGTCGACGTGGCGCTCGGCGCTCAGCCGGACGGTGTCCCCGGCCGTGCCGTCGGCGAGTCGCACCCACACGGAGACGTCGTAGCTGGTGCCGAGCGTGAGGAGGTCGCCCACGCTCAGCGCCGGACCCTGCCAGGTGCCGGTCCGGCCCGTCACGGCCAGGCTGCCGGTGCCGCCGTGCGCGACCTCGGTGCTGGCGGCGACGGTCTCGCCGCCGCGCGCCGACCAGCCCTGCGTGGTGCCGTCCTCGAAGTCGGAGGCGACCACCGTCACCGGCTCCTGCGCCGCCGCCGCGGTGGGCGCCGCGGCCGGGGTCGTCGCGGTGGCGCCCGACGGGGCGGCGAGGGCCACGGCCGCCACCACGAGGGCGCAGACCGTCAGCCAGAGCGCGGATCTGCGTCGCGCGAGCCTGGGGAAGGCATGCGTGGCATGCATCCGGGAGTCCTTTCCTTGAGACGTCCGTCCCGAGAGGAGGCTGGCGCGGGAATGGGAGCGCTCCCACTCGTGTCGCGGAAGATCGTAGTAGCGAGTTGGTCGACCGGGAAGGGACCGGGAGCGAGCGTGACGGACCGTCACGAGACCGGCGCTCCTCGCCCGTGCGTCTCCCGAGGCGCCGCGGTCAGTGCCGTTGCGCCACCTGACGCAGCCCCTGGACGGCGGACCACAGCAGCAGTCCGGCCACGAGAGGGCCACCGACGAGGATGACCAGGCCCGCGCCGATGTTCGCGCCGATCGTGCCGGCGGTGATCACGCGCCAGCCGGCGCCCAGCGCCGCCCCGGCCAGGACCAGGGGGACCAGCACCTGCCACCGTCGGGGGTGGAGGCGGCCGGCGTGGGTGGCGTGCACGAGGACCGCGGCGCAGCCGAGCGCGGTGAGCGTCGCGCCGCCGCCGAGGAGGACGCTGGCGCCGTCGGGGAGATCCCAGGGGCGGACCACGTAGTCGAGTTCGGCGGGGGGCACGCCGGCAGCGTCGTGCTGTCCCACCAGGCCCCACACGGCCACGGGTACCGACACGACGAGGCCCACGGCCGCGAGCAGAAGCGTTCGTCCTTTTCGTTCCATACGTTCAAGTATGGAACGACGGTGTGGTCGGCACCTGAGTACGCGTACTCAGATACCGCCGGCGGAACGACCCGGGAGCCTCGCCCGCCCGCCGGCGCCGTGTGGGGTCGGCGCCGGCGGGGGGTCGACGGGTCAGGGGACCGGGCGCGTCAGTGGACGTAGGGCCAGCCGGCGGAGTCGTAGGACATCCAGTTGATGCCGAGCAGGGCCGTGCCGTTGTCGTTGTAGTAGTGGTACACGAGGATGTCGTAGTCGCTGTCGGCGAAGACGGCCTGGTGGCCGGGGCCGTTGATGCTGCCGTGGCCGGCGAGGATCTCGGTGCCGCCGCCGTTGTTCATGTCCACGCCGTTGCGGTCGACGTACGGGCCGGTGACGCTCGTGGAGCGGCCGACCATGATGCGGTAGGTGCTGTCGGCGCCGCGGCAGCACAGGTCGAAGGAGACGAAGAGGTAGAAGTAGTTCCCGCGGCGGAAGATGTACGGGGCCTCGATCGCGTCGCCGCCGCGGCCCGCGAGGGAGATCAGGCTGTCGCCGCGCCGCAGGCCGGTGGCGGGGTCGATCTCGATGGCCTTGATGCCCGACCAGAACGAGCCGAACGACAGCCACCAACGGCCACCGTCGACGATGAGGTTCGCGTCGATGGCGTTGAAGTTGTCGGAGGTGCGGGACTCGATGACCCGGCCCCGGTCGGTCCAGTCGCCGGAGTTGCCGGTGGGGCTGGTCGCGAGGAAGATCGCGGAGCGGTTGGAGCCGAAGGTCGAGGCCGAGTAGTACAGGTAGTACTGGCCGTTGTGGTACGAGATGTCGGGCGCCCAGAGGTTCCGGCTGCCGCCCGTGTACGACTCGGTCCACGGCGCGCCGCCGGGGAAGACGGCGCCCGCGTTGCGGAAGGCGGTGCGGTCGGCGGAGGTCTTCAGGGCGACGTTGTCGCCGGTGTGGGCGAGCAGGTAGCTGCCGTCGGGACGCTTGACGACGGTCGGGTCGTGGACGGCGATGTCGCCGGTGACCGCGCCGGGGTTGGGGTACGCCTGGCGCGGGGTGGCGGCGCGGGCGCCGGCGCCGGCGGAGGTCGGTGCGGCGGGGGTGTCGGCCGAGGCGCGGTAGAGGCCGAGGGCGCCGGCCGCGGGCACCGCCGCGCCGGCCGCGAGGGCGGCGCGCAGGAGGTGTCGGCGGCTGGCGGGGGTGGGGGGTTGGGTGGACACGGTGGTGAACCTTCCTTGAGGGCGGGGGAACGGGACGGGCGCGGGAAGGGGAACGTGCGGGGTCGGCGCGCTACTCGCCGGAGGGCGCGGTGAGCTGGACGCCGGTCGGGTGGGGGGTGCCGAAGTTGGGTGTGCCGTCGGCGTTCCACGTGAAGCGCTGGGCCCGGGTGGAGCGGTTCATGTCGCAGCCGCCGCTCGCGGAGGAGTTGGCGTGGTAGACGATCCAGTCCTCGGTGCCGTCGGGCGAGGTGAAGAAGCCGTTGTGGCCGGGGGCGAAGACGCCGTCCTCGTCGTCACGCTGGAAGACCGGCCGGGGGTGCTTGGTCCAGTGCGAGGCGTTCGTCGGGTCGCTGCCGGTGAGGGTGAGGAGGCCGAGCTTGTAGTCGGGGCCCCAGCAGGCGCTGGCCGAGTACACGATCATGGTCTCGCCGTTGTGGTAGAGCGGCTCGGCGCCCTCGTTGACGGTGCCGGACTGGCGCTCCCAGTCGTGGGTGGGCTGGCTGATGGTGCGACGGGGCCCGCTGAGGGTCCAGGGGTTGCTCATCGGCGTGATCGACAGGCTCTGGGTGCCGTCGAGGATGCTGCCCATCAGGTAGAGCCGGCCGTCGACCCGCAGGATGCTCGGGTCGATCTCCCAGTCGCCGGCGAGGTCGGCCTTGAAGTGGTACGGGCCCATGGGGTCGTCGCCCTCGCTCTCCAGCACGTGGAGGCGTTGGGTGGGGTTGAAGTCGGGGACGTTCTGGCCCGCGACGTAGTAGAAGTACCAGCGTCCGTCGATCAGGTGGAACTCGGGCGCCCACATGTTGCAGCAGCCGTTCGGCCTGCCGGAGAGGTCGAAGATCACCTGGTCGCGGGCGCTGGCCAGGCCGGCGAGGGTCAGGGAGCGGCGCATGGTGATCGTGGAGTTCCACGTGGTGGTGGCGAGGTAGTAGTAGCCGTCGTGGTACTGGAGCCAGGGGTCGGGGCCGTTCGTCTTGATGGGGTTGGTGAAGGTCCCTGAGCCGAGCCTGATCAGCTCCCACTGCTGGTTGGCGCCGTTCAGGTCGGGCCACTGGACGAGCTGGCCGCCGTTGCCCGTGGCGAAGTCGAGGACGTCGAGGGCCAGGCCGCTGTTGCGGTTGATGAGGCGGACGTGGCCGTCGGAGGAGTCCTCCAGCCGGAACTGCTGGCTGGCGCTGCCCGTGTCGGTGTTCTGGACGACGCCGGCGCCGTTGGCGGTGGAGCCGCCCTCGATGTCGAGGACCTTGCCGCTGTGGACGCTCCTGACGCGGTACCAGCCGCCGCCGGAGTCGACGAAGCGCCACTGCTGCCAGGTGCCGTCGTTGCGGCTCCACTGCACGATGTCGGCGCCGTCCTCCATCGAGAAGTTGTAGAGGTCCAGCGCCTTGCCGCTGTGCCGGTTGACCAGGGCGTAGGTGGCGCCGGTGTCCACCTCGGCGGCCGTGGCCTGCTGCGGCACGGCGACGGCGCCGCCGCCGAGGAGCAGGGCGACCAGGGCCACGAGGAGCCCGAGGCGTCCTGGGCCGCGCCGGGCCTGCCGCCCGGCCTCGTGCCGGGCCTCACCCGGCCGCGACCCTCGTCGTTCCCCTCTCTCCCGTCGCCGCTCGCGCTCCCGTCGTCCGTCGGATGACGCGCGGCGCCGCGTCGCGCCTCCAGGCTCGCTCGTCGCTGCCATGGTTTTCTCTCTCCCTTTCCGTGGCGGAGCAGAGCACGGCAAGCCCCAGCGGCGACGTGGGGTGGGAGGCGAGCGCGGGCAGGGGGTGCCCGTGGCGGCGACGGCTCGCGAGCCCGGCGGTCGGGGACCGTGGTGGGGGTGGGGCAGGCGGCTCTGTTGGTTGATCGCTATTCGTTATTTCGAACAACGTTCGGAATGCTGACCGGGACAGTAGAGCGCGCACGGCACGGCGTCAAGCCCTCCCGTCACGAACGCGAGGTGCCACGCGCCCACCCACCGCGCCGCGATGACGCGGCGTCAGCCACCAGCCGACCGCCGCTCCAGGCGCGCCCGAAACGCTCCCCGACGACTCCCGCGTCGGCGCCAACGGACGAGCACGTTCCGGATCGATGCGGTCGAACCCCTTGACCCAGGTCGCGACGGGATGCACGCTGCATCCCCAAGCGATGGAACAAGCGTTCCGTTTAACGGAACAGCGGCCGCTGGCACGGGATCTGGCGTCGCGAGAGGGGATCACGATGGGCACTTCGATCAGGGCACGGACGTGCCTGGCGTTGGTCGTTTCACTGGGCGCGCTCCTCGCGTCCGCCTGCGGAGGCCCGGCCGGCGGCTCCTCCGGCGGCGAGGGCGAGGACGGACTCACGGTCGTCCGCTTCGGCTCCGTCGGCGGCCTGACCGACGCCGGCCTCTACCTGGCCGACGAGCGCGGGTACTTCGAGGACGCCGGGATCGACATCGAGTTCGAGCGGCTGGAGAGCGGGCCCGCCCTGACCAACGCCCTGGCCACGGGCCAGCTCGACGCCGCCGGCATCTCCGTCACGCCGGGCCTGTACAGCGCGATGTCCCAGGGCCTCGGCTCCAAGATCGTCGGTGACAAGCAGAGCCTGCGCACCGGCTTCTCCGCCACGCGGCTCGTGGCCAGCCCCGAGCTGGTGGGCGCGAACACGGCCGAGTCGCTGGAGAACCTCCAAGGCAGGACGATCGCCATCTCCGCCCGCGCCTCCGGTGTCTACCTCCTCCTCAACGACCTGCTCGCCCAGCACGGCATGACGCTCGACGACGTCGAGGTCACCGAGCTGAGCTACGCGAACATGGCCGGCGCCCTCTCCTCCGGCGCCGTCGACGCCGCGATCATGCTGGAGCCCTTCCTGACGCAGGCCGTCGGCTCCGGCGACGCCGCGCTCGTCTCCGACCTCGTGGAGGTCGTCCCCGAGGAGGGCATCACCCTCGTCCCCCTGGTCTACGGCCGCACCTTCATCGACGACGGCGACGAGGCGCCCCAGGCGTTCATGAACGCCTACCTGCGGGGCGTGCGGGACTACAACGAGGCGTTCGCCGGGGGTGAGCCCGACCAGGAGGTCATCGACATCATCGCCGAGCGCGCCGACATCGCCCCGGAGACCGTCGCGGCGGCCTCCCCCGGCGGCCTCGACCCCGAGCAGCACGTCAACCAGGACTACCTCGGGCACCTCCAGGACTTCTTCGTCGAGCAGGGCCTGTTGCGCGAGCCCATCGACGTCGCCGACATGGTGGACACCAGCTACGCCGAGGCCGCCGTGGCCGAGCTCGGGGCGCGGTGATGGCCCACCGCCCACCGTCGGGCGCCGGGACGGCCGGGTCGGGGGACGGCGCGGCGGACCCCGGCGCGTCGGGCGCCGGGCGCGCTCTCCCCCCGCCCCGCGCGCGGCTGGTGCTGCTGCACCCGATCGGCCTGTCCGCCCGCGTCTGGGAGCTGGTCGAGGGCCTCGCCGAGCGCCACCCGACGGTGGCGGTCGACCTGCCCGGCCACGGCGAACGCCCCCGCCCGGCGGGCCCCTTCACCGTCGCCGACCTCGCCGCCGAGCTGACCGCCGAGATGGAGCGGCTGCCGCCGGGAGGGCCGACCGTGCTGGTCGGGATCTCGCTGGGCGGCATGGTCGCCCAGCTCGCCGCCGCCGCCCGGCCCGAGCTGGTGGCCGGGCTCGTCCTCGCCGACACCCAGCCCGGCGCCTCCGAGGCGATGCGGCGGGCGACGCGGGAGCGCGCGGCCCGGGTTCGCGCCGGCGGCATGGCCGCCGTGCTCGACGCGACGACGACCCGCTGGTTCTCCGAGACGTTCCGCGCCACCCACCCCCACACGGTGGCGCGGGTGCGGTCCTGGCTGGCGGAGGCCGACCCGGTGACGCACGCCTGGGGCTGGGAGGCCATCGGCGGCTTCCACGCCGAGGACGTGCTGCCGCGCCTGACCGCGCCGACGCTCGTCGTCTGCGGCGGCGCCGACGTCTCCACGCCCCCGGCCGTGGGCCGGCGGCTCGCCACACTCCTCCCCCACGCCACCTACCGCGAGCTGCCCGGCGCCGGACACCTGGCGCCGATCGAGCAGCCCGCCGCGTTCACCCGCCTCGTCGACGACTTCCTGGCCACCCTCCCGGCCACCGCACTCCCCAACGAAAGGCGCGCCCGTGGCTGACACCGACAAGTCCGCCGTCACCGTACGGGGACTGACCAAGGTCTTCCTCACCCGCCGGGACGAGGTGGTGAAGGCGCTCCACGACATCACGCTCTCCGTCGACCAGGGGCAGATCCTCGCGATCCTCGGCCCGAGCGGATGCGGCAAGAGCACCCTGCTGCGCATCCTCGCCGGGCTCGACCGCTCCTACGTCGGGGAGGTGGACTGGCACGACACGGTGGACGGCGCTTCCTCCGCCGCCCGCGCGGGTGGTGGCGGCGCCGAGGACCGCCTGCGCTGCGCCACCGTCTTCCAGAGCGACTCCACCCTCCCGTGGCTGTCGGTGACCGACAACGTCCGCCTCGGCATGGCGAGCCTGCGCCTGCCGTCCGCCGAGATCGCCCGCCGGGTGGCCTGGTCCCTCGGCCTCGTCGGCCTCGCCGACTTCGGCGGCGCCTACCCGCACGAGCTCTCCGGCGGCATGCGGCAACGCGTGGCCATCGCCCGCGCGCTGGCCACCCGGCCCCGGCTGCTGCTGATGGACGAGCCGCTGGCGGCGCTCGACGCCCAGACCCGGCTGATCATGCAGGAGGAACTGCTGCGGCTGTGGGAGGACACCGGCTCCACCATCGTCTACGTCACCCACGACATCGAGGAGGCCGTGACCCTCGCCCACCGGGTGATCGTCCTCTCCGCCCGTCCCGGCCGGGTCAGCCTGGACCAGCGCATCCCCTTCCCCCATCCCCGCCGCGTCAGCGAGCTGCGCAAGAACCCCGAGTTCGGCGAACTCACCATGGGCCTGTGGCAGGTGGTCGCCGAGCAGGTCGGCCAGTCGCTCGGCGCGCCCCGCCTGGAAGGTGCCGCCTCGTGACCGTCCTGACCACCCGCCCCGCCTCCTCCCACCAGGCCACGGCCGTCGACGGCATCGCCGAGACGCTCCGCCGCGACCGCCGCCGCGCGCGCGTCTCCCGGGTGGTGCTCAGCATCGCCACGCCCGTCGTGCTGCTGATCGTGTGGGAGATCCTCTCGCGCTCCGCGATGATCGACGACCGGTTCTTCCCGCCGCCCTCGGAGGTGCTGCGGCAGGCCGGCCTGTTCGTCACCGACCCGACCCAGCGCTCCGACCTCCTGCACAACCTCGGCGTCTCCGGGGTGCGGCTGCTCGGCGGCTTCCTCATCGGCGGCCTGGCCGGACTGGTGGTCGGGCTCGCGATGGGCCTGCTCACACCGGCCCGTAACGCGCTCGACCTCCTGATCAACGCGACCTACCCGCTGCCGAAGCTCACGCTCTTCCCCCTGATGATCATCATCTTCGGCATCGGGGACGCGAGCAAGATCGCCCTGATCGCGCTCGGCACCTTCTACATGCTGGCGATCAACACCACCCTCGGCGTCATCCAGTCCAACCCGGTCTACGCCGACGTCAGCTCCGCGTTCCGCCTGCCGGTCACGATCCGCTTCCGACGGGTCATCATCCCGGCGGCGATGCCCTCGATCATGGCGGGTGCCCGGCTGGGCTTCGGGCAGGCCCTGATCCTCGTGGTGTCCACCGAGTTCCTCTCCGCCAACGACGGCATCGGCTACTTCATCTGGAACTCCTGGCAGGTGCTCGACGTGCCGGCGATGTTCGTCGGCCTCACCATCGTCGGCCTCGTGGGCGCCCTGTCCGCCTGGGGGTTCAACCTCCTGGGGCGCTGGCTGCTGCCCTGGTCGGCCGAGAAGTAGCCGCTCCCGCCGACGCGGCCGACGGCCACCACCACGGCCCACGACCCACGACCACGACCGGAAGGACGGCCCTCCCGTGACCACCACCTCCCCGCCATCCGGCGACGCGCCGCGGATCGCGATCGTCGGCGCGGGCATCGGCGGCCTCGCGCTCCACCTCGCGCTGCGCCGCGCCGGGCTCGCCGCCACCGTCTACGAACGGACCACCCGCTTCGAACGCATCGGCTCCGGCATCAACGTCTCCCCCAACGCCACGGCCGCGCTGCGCGGACTCGGCCTGCTGCCGGCCCTCGAACCCCACGCCTCGCTGCCCCGCTCCTGGCGCAACTACGACGCGGGCACCGGCGCCCTGCTGCACGACTTCCCCCTCGGCGAGGAGGCCGCCGCCACCTACGGCGCGCCGTTCCTCCAGATGCACCGCGGTGACCTGCACACCGCGCTCAGCACCGCGGTGCCGGCCGAGGACCTGCGGCTCGGTCACCGTCTGGTCGGCCTGACCGAGCACGCCGGCGGCGTGCGGCTGCGCTTCGCCCACGGCGGCGAGGCGGAGGCCGACGTCGTCGTCGGCGCCGACGGCATCCGCTCCCACGTCCGGGCCGAACTCTTCGGCGCCGACCGCCCCCGCTACACCGGCCGCGTCGCCTACCGCGACGTCGTCCCCACGGCGGGCCTCGACGTCGCGGGCCTGGACGACTTCGCCAAGTGGTGGGGCGCCGACCGGCACATCGTCCTGTACTTCATCAACGCCGGCCGCGAGATGTACTACGTCACCAGCGTCCCCGAGGACGACTGGACCCGGGAGTCCTGGTCCACCCGCGGCGACCCGGACGCGCTGCGCGCCGCGTTCGCCGACTTCCCCGCCCCCGTCAGGGCGGTCCTCGACCGCACCGAGGGCACCTACAAGTGGGCGCTGTGCGACCGCGACCCGATGACCAGCTGGGGAGAGGGCCGGGTCGTGCTGCTGGGCGACGCCTGCCACCCCATGACCCCGTACATGGCGCAGGGCGCCGCCATGGCGTTGGAGGACGCGGTGATCCTCAGCCGCTGCCTGGCCAGGACGCCGCGGGACCCGGAGGGCGCGCTGCGCGACTACGTCGCGATCCGCCTGACGCGGACCTCGTGGATGCAGACCGAGTCCCACAGGAACACGTTCATGCGCGACGGCGCGCCGGCCGTGTCCGTCTACGGCTACAACCCCTGGACGGCCGCGTTGGCCCCCACGCCCGCCCCGGCCTGAGGCGGCCCCCACGCCCCGCCTCCCGCACGCCGCGCCCTCTTCCCGACCGACCAAGGAGACCGTGATGACCCGCTCCTCGCCCCCCGTTCCCCCGTCCGCCCCCGAGGTGGCGTCACCGTCCGAGGCGGCGTCCGAGGCGGCGGACGCCGCCGGCTGGGTGCGTGCCGACGGCGCCTGGTGGCTGCTGGCCTCCCGCTGCGAACGCTGCGACAACCGGGCCTTCCCCGCCACCGACGTCTGCCACGTCTGCGGCGCGAGCGGCACGACGGCCCTCCACCGGATCGCGCCCCGGGGGCGGGTCTACAGCCGCACCCGGATCCACGCCGCGCCCGCGGAGTTCCCCACCCCCTACCGGCTGGCCTACGTCGACCTCGACGACGGGCCGCGCGTCCTGGGCCGGCTGCCCGAGGAGGACACGCCCGCCATCGGCGAGGCGGTGACCGGCGCGCCCGCCGTCGTGGGGGCCACCGCCGAGGGCAGCCCCCTGACGGCCCCGCTCTTCTCGCGACAGGAGGCCTGAGATGCCCGAGACCACCACGCAGCACGCCACGGAGCGCGTCACGCGGCACGCCGCCGCCTCGGGCCCCGACCCGGCGGCCCCGGTCGGCTGGCCCGACTGGCCCGAGGTCCACGTCACCGCCGTCGGCATGGTGCCGTTCGGCAAGCACCGCACCCGCAGCTTCGAGGACCTCGGCCGTGAGGCCGTGCTCGCCGCACTGCGGGACGGCGGCCTGGAGCGCGGGGACATCGACGAGGTGCTCTGCGGCACCGGCTACGGCGGCCCGATGGCGGGCCAGCGGATCCTCGGCCGGCTCGGCATGACCGGCATACCGATCAGCAACCTGGAGAACGCCTGCTCCAGCGGCGCCACGGCGCTGCGCGACGCCATCGCCGCGATCCGCTCGGGCCGCGCCCGCACCGTGCTGGTGCTGGGCGTCGACCAGCTCACCCGCTTCGGGGGCGGCACGCTGCCCCTGGAGGCGACCGACCCGGAGGTCATGGCCGGCATGGTCATGCCCGGCGTCTACGCGATGCGGGCCGCCCGCTACCTCCACGAGACGGGCACCGACGTCGCCACGCTGGCCGGGGTCACCGTCAAGTCCCGCAGCAACGGGGCGCGCAACCCCTACGCCCACTTCCGCACGGAGACCACGGTCGAGGAGGTGCTGGCCGCCAAGCCCATCGCCGAGCCGTTCACGCTGCCGATGTGCTCGCCGGTCAGCGACGGCGCCGCCGCCCTCGTCGTCATGTCCGAGGAGGAGTGCCGCCGCCGCGGTGTCACGGGGCCACGGATCGACAGCTCGACGCTGACCTCGGGCGACTTCGGCACCGGCTTCCGGGACATGGCCCACAGCGAGCTGGCGCGGCGCACCGCCGAGGCCGCCTACGAGGAGGCCGGAATCGGCCCGGAGGACCTGGACGTGGTGGAGCTGCACGACGCGTTCACCATCGCGGAGCTCATGTACTACGAGGCGTTCGGGCTGTGCGGGGAGGGCGAGGCCGGCGCGCTGCTGGCGAGCGGCGCGACGTCGATCGGCGGGCGCGTCGCGGTCAACCCCAGTGGTGGGCTGCTCTCGCGCGGCCACCCCGTGGGCGCCACGGGCGTGGCGCAGGTCTGCGAGGCCGTCTGGCAGCTGCGCGGCCAGGCCGGGGCACGCCAGGCGGGCACGCCCCGGGTCGCCATGACGCACTGCTCCGGCGGCGGCATCTCCGGATTCGACCACGGCGCGTCCTGCGTCCACATCCTGACCGTGTAGGTCGACCCCACGAGGAACCTGTGATGACTAGCCATCCGTCCAACGGGCCCCTGTCCGGGCTGCGCGTGCTCGACCTGACGACGTTCCTGTCCGGGCCGTTCTGCACGATGATCCTGGGCGACCTCGGCGCCGACGTGATCAAGGTCGAGTCGCCGTCCGGCGACGCCACACGCCGCCTGCCGCCCCACTTCGTGGCCGGCGACAGCGCGTACTTCCTGAGCGTCAACCGCAACAAGCGCAGCGTTGTGCTGGACCTGAAGTCCCCCGCCGGCCGCGACGCCCTCCTCCACCTGGTGCGGCGCAGCGACGCGTTGGTGGAGAACTTCCGGGTCGGCGTGATGGACAGGCTCGGCCTGTCCTACGAGACGCTGCGGGAGGTCAACCCCGGCCTGGTGGTCTGCTCGATCAGCGGCTTCGGCCAGGACGGACCGCTGCGGGACTTCCCCGCCTACGACGCCATCGTGCAGGCCCTCTCCGGCGGCATGAGCATGACCGGCGAGGAGGGCAGGCCGCCGGTCCGCGCCGGGGTCCCCCTCGGCGACCTGGCGGCCGGCATGTACGGCGCGACGGGCGTCCTCGCCGGCGTGCTCCGCCGCGAACGCACCGGGCAGGGTGGCCACCTCGACGTGTCGATGCTCGACGCGCAGATCTCCATGCTGAGCTACCAGGCCGCCTACTACCTGGTCTCGGGCCAGGTCCCGGGGCCGCAGGGCCGCGGCCACGTCAGCATCCCCACCTACCGCGCGTTCACCTGCGGCGACGGCCGCGACGTCATCGTGACGGCCAACACCGAGGACATGTGGCGTGGCCTGTGCCGGGCGCTGGACCGCGAGGACCTCGCCGACGACGCGCGCTTCGTCGACAACGCCGCCCGGCTGAGGCACCGCGAGCACCTCGACCGGGAGCTGGAGCCCGGCTTCGCCGCCCGCCCCGCCGCCGCGTGGCTGCCGCTCCTGCGCCGGGAGGGGGTGCCGGCCGCGCTCGTCAACTCGGTCGCCGACGCCCTGAACGAGCCTCAGGTCAGGCACCGCGAGATGGTCCTCGCGCTCGTGGGCGACGATGGACGCAGCATCGAACTCGCGGGAAACCCCCTGAAGTTGGCTGACGGCACCGGCGCCACCCCGCCGCGCTACCCGCCCTCCCTCGGCGAGCACACCGAGGAGGTGCTCAGCGAGCTCCAGGTCCCGCCCGACGTGATCGCCGCCGTGACCTCTCCGGCGGCGGGGAGAGGGACGCCATGACGGGAACGGCCGGGGAGCGCGGGCACAACCCGGTGTCGCGCGCGTTCGCGATCCTGCGCTGCATGGTCGACAGCGCCGGCGACGGCGACGTCGGCGTACGGGAGATCGCCGGGCGCGCGGGCATGCCGCCCTCGGCGGCGCACCGCACGCTCGGGCTGCTGGAGGAGGCGGGCGTCGTCACCCGCGACGCCGCCTCGGGCCGCTACGCGCTCGGCTTCGACTTCCTGCGGATGGCCCGCGTGGCGACGGAGGGCTTCCCCCTCTCGCGCACCGCCCGCCCGCTGCTCCAGGAGCTCGTCGCCCGCTACGACGAGACGGCGCTGCTCAACGTCTACGACTACCAGCGGATGCAGCTGTTCGTCGCCACCGGGGTGGAGTCGACGCAGCCGATCCGCTACACCCGCCAGCTCGACCGCTGGCTGCCGGTGCACGCCGGCGCCACGGGCCTCGCGATACTGGCCCACCTCACCGAGGTCGAGCGGGACCGCGTCATCGAGCACCACGGCCTGCCGGCGCTCACCGAGCGCACCATCGTCGACCGCGAGGAGCTCGCCGGGCTGCTGGCGCGCATCAGGAACGAGGGCTTCGCTGTCTCGCGCGGCCAGCGGCTGCCGGGGGCGGCGGCGATCGCCGCGCCGGTCTTCGACAGCCGACGGGTCATCGGGGACGTGGCGCTGACCATCCCCGAGTTCCGCTTCCCGACGGACCGGCTGTCGAAGGTCGCGGCGGACGTCATGGAGTGTGCCCGAGGGGTCAGCAAGGCCCTGGGCGCGGGAGTGTAGTGCGGCGGCCGGGGAAGGCGACGGGGAGCCACCGCGCCGGAGACGTGCGCGAGGACGACGGGCACGAGAACGACGGGCACGTGGGCGCGGCGGGCACGGGCGGTGAGCGCGCGGCGGCCCCCGGCCGGGGCCGGGTCGGCGCCGCCGCCACGCTCGCCGCGGTCATGGTCAGCGCCAGCCTCATGCAGTTCGCCCTCGGTGCGCTGGCCCCGTTCCTCCAGGAGGAGTTCGGGCTCGACCACACCGGCCTCGGCCTCGTCGTCGCCTGCTACTACCTGGCCGCCAGCGGACTGTCCCCCGTCATGGGTCGGCTGACCGGCGCCGTCGGCGGCTGGCGCGGCATGCTCGTGGCCGCCTCGCTCGGGGCCGCCGGCACGGCGGTGACCGCGGCGGCCACCACGCTGGCCGGGCTGCTGGTCGGCATCGTCCTCGCGGGCGCGGCGGCGGCCACCGCCAACCCGGCGACGAACCTCAGCATCGTGGGTATGCGCCCGCCCCACGCGGCGCTCGTCGGCGTCAAACAGGCGGGGGTGCAGGCCGCCGCGTTCCTGGCCGGCGCCACGCTGCCGGCGGTGGCGCTGGGCGCGAGCTGGCGGGTGGCTCTGGTGTGCTGCACCGCCTGGTGCGTGCTGTCACTGCCGCTGCTGGCGTGGAGCGGCGGCCGGCTGGGCCGCGGCGGCGGGCCGCCGCGCGGCGACGCGCCGGCCGGCCGGCGGGCGACGCGCGGGCCGCTGGTGCGGCTCGGCTGCTTCGCGGCGCTGATGGGCGCGGGCGCGGCCGGGCTGAACACCTTCCTCGTGGTATACGCACACGAGGAGATCGGAGTGGACGTGCGGGTCGCGGGCGCCCAGTTCGCGCTCGTCGGCCTGGTCGCGATGGGCAGCCGCGTCGCGTGGCCGCTGCTGGCCGACCGTTCGCCGCGCCCGGCCCACCGGGGCATGGTGCTGCTGCGGCTGTGCGCGGCCGGCGCGGCGGTGGCGGTCGGTCTGGTCCTGCTGGCCAAGGTGGCGGGCCCGGCTGCGCTGTGGGGGGCGGCGGCGTTCGCCGGGCTCAGCTCCGCGTCGTGGAACGGCCTGGCGATGCTGGTGGTGATGCACCTCAGCGGCCCGGTCGCCGTCGCCCGCGCCTCCGCCCGGGTTCAGGGCGCGTTCTTCCTGGGTCTGATGCTGAGCCCGCTGGTCTTCGGCGCGCTCGCCGACCGCTTCGGCGGCCACGCCTACGGCTGGCTGTGGTGCGCGGCCTGCTTCCTGACCGCGACCCTGGTGCTGCGTCCCCGCGCGGCGCTCGCCGCCGGGCCGGGCGGGGATGGCCCGCCGCCCTCCGGCACCGCGGCCGCCGCAGGCCGTAACCCGGGCGACTCCCGCTCGGTAAGCAGGACATGACACCCATTCGGAGCAGTCCGCGTGCCCACCGGTCCCTCGTCCTGGCGGCGACGGTCGGCGTGGCCACCCTCGTCGCCCTCCTCGCGGCGGCCGGCACGGCCCACGCCGACGAGCACTACTCGGGGACCACCGTGATCGGCCCCCGTTCCGGCCTCCTCGTGACGGGGCAGATCGACGACCCTTTTGAGGACGTCCTCGAACACGCCGCCCTTCTCGGATCCCACACCGTGACCAACGACTAGGTTCGCGCGCGGCCCGGTGGTAGACGTGGTCACCATGATCTACGAGGTGCTCGACGAGCGGTTCACCACCGGGCTGTGCGACAAGGGCGACCGGCAACTGGAGGTGCTGTACGAGGGGTGTCGCTGGGCCGAGGGCCCGCTGTACGTGCCCGCCGGCCGGTACCTGCTGTGGAGCGACATCCCCAACGACCGCCTGCTGCGCTGGGACGAGACGACGGGCGAAGTCGGCGTCCTCCGCTCCCCCGCCGGCTTCCCCAACGGCAACGCCCTCGACCGCGAGGGCCGCCTCATCACCTGCGAGCAGGGCAACCGCCGCGTCACCCGCACCGAGCACGACGGCTCCCTCACCGTGATCGCCGAGCGCTTCGGCGGCAAACGCCTCAACAGCCCCAACGACGCGACCGTGCGCTCGACGGACGGCTCGATCTACTTCTCCGACCCGGACTACGGCATCCTCAGCGACTACGAGGGCAACCGCGCCGAGAGCGAGATCGGTGCCCGCAACGTCTACCGCGTCGACCCGGCCAGCGGCGAGGTCCACCTCGCCGCCGACGGCTTCGAGGCCCCCAACGGCCTGGTCTTCTCCCCCGACGAGACGCGGCTGTACGTCTCCGACAGCCGCGCCGGCCTCATCCGCGTCTTCGACGTCCACGAGGACGGCTCCCTCACCGGCGGCGACGTCTTCGCCAGCAATCCGGGCCACCGCTTCGACAACATCCGCCTCGACGACGCCGGCCGCGTCTGGGCCGCCGCCCTCACCGACGGCGTCCACTGCTACGACCCGGACGGCACGCTGCTGGGCCGCGTCCACGTGCCCCAGACCGTCGCCAACATCCGCTTCGGCGGCGCGCGCCGCAACCGCCTGTTCATCGCGGCCACGACCACGATCTACTCGCTGATGACGAGCGTGACGGGCCTGCCGCCCCTGCCGAGCCGCCAGCCGGCCCGTCGCCCCTGACCGCCTACCGCGCCTACCGCGCCGAGGCGGCGTCGTACTCCCGCCGGGCCCGCTCGACCTGGTCCAGGTTGCTCGACCCCCAGGCGGCCAGGTGCGCGAAGAGGGGCGCGAGGCTGCGCCCGAGCTCGCTGATCTCGTACTCCACCCGGGGCGGCACCTCCGGGTGGTACGTGCGCACGACGAGGCCGTCCCGCTCCAGCTGCCGCAGCCGCTGGGTCAGCACCTTCGGCGTGATGCCGTCGATCCGCCGCTCCAGCGCGACGAAACGCTGCCGGCCGTGCGTGTGGAGGGTCCACAGGATCGGCGTGGTCCAGCGGCTGAAGACGATGTCGACGACCGGACTGATCGGGCAGGCGAGCCCCGGATCGGTCGCGGCGCTCGCCGCCCACTCCCCGTCCCCGGCCATGCGCGTCCCTCCGACACTCTGCTCTGACCTAGTCACTTTCCTCTAGGTACCTACTATACCCACGGTGTTAGCGTCGCTCCGTCCACCCGAAACCAGGGAGCTCAGGAGTTCATCATGATCGTTGTGACGGGCGCGACCGGAACCGTGGGCCGGTCTCTGCTACGGACCCTCGCCGCGGCCGGCGAGCGGGTCACCGCGGTGTCCAGGAACGTCACGGGCGCCGACGTGCCGGAGGGCGTCCGGCACGCCCGGGCCGACCTGACCGACGCGGAGAGCCTGCGGCCGCTGGTGGACGGAGCCGAGGCGCTCTTCCTCCACGACGGCGGCGGCGCCAGCGCGCACCTGCTGAGCCCGACCGCCCTCCTCGACGTCGCCAAGGCCGGCGGCGTCGAACGGGTCGTGCTGCTGTCCTCCCAGGCGGTCGCCACCCGGCCGGAGTCGGCCTCCCACGGCGGCACCGCCCGGGCCTACGAGGACGCCGTGCGGCAGTCCGGCGCGGCCTGGACGATCCTGCGCCCGGGGGGCTTCCACTCCAACGCCCTCGCCTGGGCCGGGTCGGTCCGCGCCCGACGGATCGTCGCCGCGCCGTTCGCCGACGTCGGCCTGCCGAGCGTCGACCCCGCCGACATCGCCGACGTGGCCGCCGCGGCCCTGCGCGGGGGCGAGGAGCACGCCTCCCGCATCCACGTGCTGACCGGCCCCGCTCCCCTCACGCCACGCCAGCGGGCGGCGGCCCTCGGCGAGGCGCTCGGCGAGCCTGTCCGCTTCGTCGAGCAGACCCGCGAGGAGGCGCGGGCGGAGATGCTGCGGTTCATGCCCGAGCCCGTCGTCGAGACGACGCTCGCCATCCTGGGCGAGCCCACCCCCGACGAGCGGCGCGTCAGCCCCGACGTCGAACGGGTCCTCGGGCGGGCGGCCCGCCCCTTCACGGACTGGGCGCGCCGGCACGTCGCCGCCTTCCGCTAGGAACCGGCACGGGCGGTGGCACGGGCAGCGGCGCGGGCAGCGGGAGGCGCTGTCACGGACTCGGGGAGGACCAGTCGGCCGGCAACGCACCGACGCGCATCCGCTGCGGGTGGTCGCCCACGGACGCCGTGCCGACCTCCTCGCCGGTGGCGTAGGAGAGGGCGGAGACGGTGTCCGTGCCGCTCCACGAGACGAAGCACAGCTCGCCGTCGCCGCTGCGGGTGGCCCAGTACGGCTTGGTGCCGCTGGTGACCAGCGGCTCCCGTTCGAAGCTCGCGCGGTCCACGACCACGGCGTAGTCGGACATGGTGCCGGCGACGCACAGCCGGGTGCCGTCGCCGTTCATGGCGATGCCGTGGTGCGCGGAGTCCAGCAGGTACTCGTCGCGCCGCAGGTCCTCGACGTGCTCGGCGACCGGCAGCTCGGTGACGCGGGTGACGCGGTCCTCCTGGAGGTCGTACTCGACGAATCCGTGGAAGAAGGAGACCTGGAAGTACAGGAAGCGCTCGTCCGGGGAGAGGGTCATGGGGCGGACGGAGGCGCTCATGTGGGGGTGGCCGGCCTCGGCGAGCTTCTCGCGCATGTTGACGCGTTCCAGGATCTCGCCGGTGTCGCGGTCGGTGATCTGGACGAAGCGCTCTCCCTTGGTCCAGTCCAGCCAGTCCGCGTCGAGCGGCGTGTAGACGGTGCCGATGCTGGCGTTGACGATCCGTTCGCCGTCGGCCGTGTACACGTTCTCGTGCGGGCCGGCGCCCGTGGGGAAGCTGCCGATCTCCTCGCCGGTGCGCACGTCGAGGCGGTGGACGGTGTCGGCGGTGGAGGCGGAGACGGCGACCTCCGTGCCGTCCGGCGAGATGGCCATGTGGTCGGAGCGCTGGCCGTCGACGGCGAAGCGCCACAGCAGCTCGCCGGTGGCGGTGTCGATGCCGACGACGTCGGCGAGGCTGGGGCGGGAGACGACGAGGATCCCGCCGTCGGGGGTGGTGTACATGTCGTCGACGTACTGGTCGTGGCCCTCGCCGACGAGGTGGCGGATGCCGAGGAAGAAGGCGAGGCGGATCGGGTCGCGGCGGATCTCGGCCAGGCGCTCGTCGAGGTCGGGGACGACGTTGAGGGTGCCGAGGTGGTCGAGGTCGGCGTCGGGGGTGAGGACGGTGACGGTGCCGTCCCAGTTGTCGCCGACGAACAGGACGTCCTGGAGGCCGGGCCCGGCGGACGCGGCGGACGCGGCGGTGCCGGCGGATTCGGCGGCGGCGCCCGCGGCGGCGGGGAGGGTCAGGCAGCCGAGGGCCAGGCAGCCCGCCAGGCCCGCCCGTCGTGCGGCTCGTCGTGCGGCTCGCGTGATCGCGCTCATGACAGACATTACTAGCGGGTAAGAAGGAGCCTGTGAAGCCTCCTCGCGCTCAGTCGACGGGCCCCGTGCTCCGGTACGCCGGGTCGGCCACGACGTCCGCGAGGTAGAGGTGCTGGATGCGGCGGGCCTGGGCGAGGATCGCCGGGTCCCCCTCCGGGTCGTCGCGGAAGGCGAGCTGGAGCAGCGCCTCGGAGGCGGCGACCCCGGCGCGGCAGGCGACGGCCAGGGCGGGGCCGTCGGTCAGCTGCTCCTGGGAGACGAGGATGCGGCGCAGGCTCTCGGCGACCATCGCGTTGTTGTCCTCGTCGAGTTGGAGGAGCTCGCGGCCGAGGTACCGGCCGGTGCGGATCGCGAGGTACCCGGGGTTGCGCCGGTAGAGTTCGACGTACCGGTCGAAGACGAGGCCGACGAGGTCGAACCAGCGCGCGGTGCGCGCCTGGTCGAGGATGTCGCGCATGGCGGCGGCGTGCGCGGCCATGTGGTGGCGGGCGACGGCGGCCAGGATCGCGTTCTTGTCGTCGAAGAACTGGTAGAGCGAGCCCACGGCCACGCCCGCCTCGGCGGAGATCCGACGCACCGTCAACGCCTCCACGCCGTCCTCCGCGAGGATGCGGTCGGCGGCGGCCAGGACGGCCTCGACGCGGGCGCGGCTGCGCGCCTGCTGCGGCTCCTTCCGCATCCCGGAGCCGACACCAGTGCCGACAGCGGAGCCGGAGCCGGACCCGGCACCGGAGCCCGGGGGTGAGGGCGGAGGCGGGGTCGAGGGCGGGATCTTGATCATCTTCTCCAGTCTACGGTCCTCACCCCGGTGACCGGGGCTCTTCCGGCCAGCGGCGTCACGGCGCGGCCCGGCGTCGCGGCCCGCCCTGGTCGGCCCCGGTGTACAGGCCGCGGCTGCGCCGGTAGAGGGTGCGGAACGTCGCGTACGCCGCGTCGTAGACACCGCGGACGGCCGGGTCCTCGTCCGGCAGGAACTCGCGCGCGACCGCGACCCGTTCCGGGATCTCCTCCCACGTCAGCTCGCCGAGGGCGACGCCCGCGAGGAACGCGGCGCCGCGCGCCGGGGCGAGGACGGGGTCCGTGAGCTGCCGGACGGGGCGGCGCAGGATGTCGGCCATGGCCTGGCACCACAGTTCGGAGGTGGCGCCGCCGCCGACGAAGGTCAGGTGCGGGAAGGGGCGCCCCGTGAAGCGTTCGACCGACTCGGCCAGCCAGCGGGCGTTCAGGGCCACGCCCTCGAACGCGGCGCGGGCGAGGTCGGCGCGGGTGGTGGTGAGGGAGAGGTTGAACCAGCCGCCGCGGACGGTCGGGTCGTCGACGGGGGTGCGCTCGCCGTTGAGCCAGGGGGTGAAGACGACGCCGCCCGCGCCGGGCGGGGAGCCTGCGGCCAGCTCGTTGAGGCGCGCCACCGCGCGCCCGTCGCCCGCCCCTCCCTCGCCCTCGACGGCGTCGGGCGTGAGGACGCCGGCGACCCAGTCGACGCCCCTGCCCGCCACGTCCTGCACCGTGGCCACCCAGTACCGGCCGGGCACGACGGACGGGAGCGAGGCGATGTTCGTGCGCACGTCGGTCTTCTTGCGGCGCACGTGGCAGCTCAGCCACGCCGAGGTGCCGACGTACAGGTGCGCCTCGTGGTCGCGGACGGCGCCGGCGCCGACGGCCGTGGCCGTGGTGTCGCCGGTGCCGGCGACCACCTGGACGTGCTCCCCGAGGCCGGTCTCGGCGGCGGCCGAGGGCAGGATCGGCCCGACGACGCGGGCGGGCGGCACGAGTTCGGGCAGCTTGGCGGCGTCCCACCCGGCCAGCCGCACGAGCCGCTCGTCGTAGCGGACCGCGTCGGGCACGCGGTTGTCGGTGCACCAGCGCAGCACGGCCGTGTCGTAGGCCGCGACCCGCCGGCCCGTCAGGCGGGCCGTGAGGTACTCGGGGACGTCCAGGAGGCAGGCGGCTCGCTCGTAGACCTCGGGGTGGGCGTGCCGCAGGAACTGGGCCTGCCCGACGGGGTCCTTCCCCGTGAGGGTGGGCGCGCCGCCCGTGCGGGAGAGCCAGGCGCGCAGCCGGCGCGCGTTGTACCCGGTGCCGGGGACGCGCAGGCCGCCGCCGGCCAGGCGGCGGGTGTGGGGGGCGCCCCGGCCGTCGAGCCAGATCAGCGCGTTGTGGAGGTGGCGCCCCTCGGCGTCGACGGGGACGGTGCCGCCCCACTGCGCGGAGACGCAGATCGCGGCCACGCGGGCCGGGTCGGCGTCGGGGCGGCCCGCCAGCAGCCGGCGCACGGCCGTGGTGATCGCGCGCCACCAGTCGTCGGGGTCCTGCTCGGCGCCGCCGCCGGGCAGCAGGCGCACCGGGGTGCGCTCGGCGGCGTGGCCGAGGACCTCACGGCCGTCGGCGGTGGCGAGCAGCACCTTGACGCCGGAGGTGCCGAGGTCCACGCCGACGACGAGGCGGGGCGCCGGGCCCGTCACGGCGACCCGTTCCCCGGCGCCGCGGCTGCGGCCAGGACGCGGCCGAAGCGCGCGAGGGCGTCGTCGATGACCGCGTCGGTGTGGGCCATGCTCGTGTAGAGGCGGCTGCCGGCGATGGTGATCATCCCCTCGGCGGAGTAGGCCATGGACATCTCTCCCAGCATCCGGGTGCGCGGCCCGAGTTCGTCGGCGAACGCCGGGTCGTCGAGCGAGAGGTGGAGGACGCCGGAGGTGTGGAGGTGGACGATGGAGCCGATGTTGTAGGTGACGTAGGGCAGCGCGTGGCGGTCGATCAGCTCCGCCAGGCCGGCGCGCAGCCGGTCCCCGGCACGGGCGGCGCGGGCGGGGGCGCCGGTGCGGTCCATCTCCAGCAGCGCGTGGTAGCCGGCGGCGCAGGACAGGGGGTTGGCCGACAGGGTGCCGCCGACGAAGGCGCGGGTGCCGACGGCGGTCAGGCCGCCCTCCAGGACCGCCATCACCTCCTGGCTGCCGCCGAGGCCCCCGGCGGCCGGGTAGCCGCCGGCCACGCACTTGCCGAAGACGGTGAGGTCGGGTCGGACGTCGAAGTACGCCTGGGCACCGCCCATGCCGAGGCGGAAGGCGGTGACGACCTCGTCGAAGACGAGCAGCGCGCCGAACTCGTCGCACAGCTCGCGGACCTGGGCGTTGAACGCGGGGCGCGCGAGGTGGGTGCCGCTCTCCGGGCCGATCGGCTCGACGATGACGGCGGCGGTGCCGCCCGCGGATTCGTTGGCGGCGAGACGGTCGCGGAGGGCGTCGAGGTCGCCGGGCGGGACCTCGTGGGTCAGGCGCAGGGCGTCGGCGGGGATGCCGGCGGCCTCCAGAGCGCCGGTGCCGGGCAGCCGCAGGCCGTAGACCACCTGGTCGGACCAGCCGTGGTAGGCGCCGCCGACCTTCACGACGTGGGCCCTGCCGGTGTGGGCGCGGGCGACGCGGAGCGCGGCCATCACGCCCTCGGTGCCGCTGCCGAGCATCCGGAAGCGCTGGACGCTGGGGACGAAGTCGTGGATGAGCTTGGCGAGGCGGACCTCGTAGGCGTGGAGCATGCCGGTGACGGGGCCGCAGGTGGCGAGGAGTTCGGTGACCTTCTCGCGGACGGGCGCGTGGTTGCTGCCGAGGACGGTGGGGCCGCCGGCGGCGAGGAAGTCGACGTAGCGGTTGCCGTCGGTGTCCCAGAGGTGGGCGCCGTCGGCGCGGACGATCTCCAGCGGCCAGGGGTCGTTGAGGGCGAGGTTGTGCTGCACGCCGTCGGGGATGTAGGCGGCGGCCTCCTCGGCGGTGGCGCGGGAGCCGGGGGTGTGCTCGACGTACCAGGCGTGGTAGTCGGCCAGGGCCCGCTCGGGGAGGCGGCGGGGCGGGGTGTGGACGAGGCGGTCAAGGCGACGTTCGACGGCGTCCACGTCCGGCCACGCGGAGACGACGCGGTCGGTGGCGCGCCGGGTGGCGTGCTCGGTGGCGCGCTCGGTGGCGCCGGCTGGGGTGGTCACGGGGTCCCTCACAGCTTCCTCGTCGTGCCGTAGCCCCCGGCCAGGGCCTGGTGGATGACGGCCTCCTGCTCGCGTTCGTCGAGCGGGCGGGGCGTGCCGAGCGTGAGGGTGCGGGCGTAGACCTCGGCGACCCACTCGGTGAGTTCGAGGTGGTCGACGGCCTTCGCGAGGGTGGAGCCGAGGGCGATCGAGCCGTGGTTGGCCATGAGGGCGGCCTGCCGCCCGTCGAGCGCGGCGACGACGTGCGCGGCCAGCTCGCGGGTGCCGTAGGTGGCGTAGGGGGCGACGCGGAGGCTGCCGCCGAGGCTCAGCATCGCGTAGTGCACCACCGGTATCTCGGTGAGGGTGGTGCAGGCCAGCGCCGTGGAGGTCACCGCGTGGGTGTGCATGATCGCGCCCGCGCCGGTGGCCCGGTAGACGGCCAGGTGCAGCGGGACCTCGGAGGTGGGGGCCAGCTCACCCTCCACGATGTTCCCGTCCAGGTCGAGGACAGTCACCATCTCCGGGGTGAGCTCGCTGATCACGCCGCCGGTGGGCGTGACGGCGACCAGCTCGTCCACGCGGACGGAGAGGTTCCCGGCCGTGCCGATGACGAGCCCCGCCCCGGCCAGCCGACGCCCGGCGGCGACCAGCTCCTCGCGTTCTTCCTTCAGCAGCACCCTTGCCCTCCCGGACAGCGAGAGATGAACGTGGATCGCGTTCACGTTACTCGCGAGTCGCGTCAGGGGGAACAGGCGGCGCACACCTCGCAGCCGCTCCAGGCGCTCGCCGCGCCTGGCGAACCACGAGCGCCGCTCCGCACGACGCGTGACACGCGGGTGCGGCCTCCGGCTCCTCTTCCGCAGGAGGAAGCACCGCCTCCGCAGAGGATCAGTAACGCTCCTCGCCCCGCGCCTCACACAGGTCGTCGGACTCCACGCCGAAATCGGCCCGCCGACCGTCAACGACCTCGAACCCCAGAACGATCCAGTCCTCGTCCTCGCTCTGCCACAGCAGAGGCGGCGAGAGCGGCTGGACGAACGGGTTGATGGCCCTCTCACAGCGCATGGAGACGCGGCGTGTTCCCGCGTTCCGAACAGCCTTGACGAAGTACGGCCCGTTCTCACACTCGATCACCGCGACCAGGTCCGAACTGAAGCCGCGCGCTGGTCGGACGTCGGTCACGTGTCCCGTGTGCGGACGCATCAACGCCAGAAGGTCAGGCGTGGGGAGCCGCATGCTCATCTCCTGGGGTCACAGCCACTCAACGGCCCAGGCCCGCAGTAGTCGCCGGGCTCACACGGCGCCGGCGGAGGGATCTCGTGTCGGGCTGGCAGTCATGGTCATCGGACTCTCCGCCGCCGTGAGCACTGCGTTGGCGTCGGGGTGAGGGAGCGTGTACGTCCCCGTCACACGGATGGCGGTCATGTCGTCCCGTTCCGGGCGGCGGCTCGGTGTTCCAGCCGCGACCGCCGCCCGGAACGGGTTCGGTGGCCGCCCTCCGCGCGTCGTCTGGCGAAGGGCGGGCCTGGTGTCCCTCACCGCTGTGCGGCACCCCGCGTACGAGGGCGGACCGGGGCGGGAGCTCCGTGGGGGCGCCTCCCAGCCCTCAGGCTGGGGGGAGCGACCGCTGGGATCGGGCACGTCTGCCCGCGCTCCTGGCTTGTCCGATCGGGGGACTTCCCCGCCCGCCTCCTGCCCGGAGGCGGGCGGGATCCGGGTCCCTGCCCCCGAGGGGGCAGGGGGTCTACGGAGGGGATCGCCAGCGCGGGGGCGGAGCGAGTCGGAGTAGGTCCACCAGCCCGGCCGGCGTCACGCGCCGCCCTCTCCGCCGACGGCCGCCGCGCGGCGCGTGCCGACCGCGCGCGCTCCCGGGCGACGCCTCCCCCAGCGCCGACCAGAGCACGAGCACGGACACCAGCAGGAAACCAGCGCCACGGATCGCCAGGGCCACCACCGGTCGACGCCACCGCCTCATGCCCCTGCGCAGGCGCCACCCCCGACGCGGTCTCGCCCGCGCGGCCGAACCGCCGGGCGAGGCGCCGGGGACGGTCGCGCCCGGCGGAGGAGCGGCGCCGCCGACGGGCGGCCACGGCACCGCTCCCACCGGAGCGTGGATCGGGTCGACGCGCCAGTAGTCGTGCGCCGTGACGCGGAACTGATGGTGTTCGAGGCCGAACTCTTCGGCGTGCCCCAGCGCCCAGACCTGAACGGGCCTGGGGTCGTCCCGCGCGAGGTCGGATTCGGCGGGGCAACTCAGGCAGGCCGCCCGGTACAACGCGGCCGGCGCCTCCTGCGCCCGTTCCGCGCACAGCATCAACGTCGCACCTCGCAGGACCACGTGAGCGCTCACCGCGATCCCCCGCGTGCCCTGCCGCCCCTGCTCTCCCGGTTCTTCCTGGCCGCCTCGTTGGCCTTGCGCACTTCCTCGCGGAGCCTTTTCAGGGTCGCGCTGTCCGCACCGCCGTTCTGCGCCTGCGCCGGGCCCGGCTGTCCGCCGGCCGACACGGCCGGGGCCGGGGCCGCCGACGTTTCCCCGCTCACCGGGTCATCACCCTCGCGCCGTGAATCCGGCGCGAGCCGTCGTCGATGCCCACGGATGCCGGGCGCAAGAGTGTCCCAACGAACTTCGAGTTACCGTTGGCCACGTCGCCAACTCCTCCGCAGTTGTCGGCCGCGCCCCGGGGCGGTGGCACCCGTCGCCGGGGTTCTCGTGCGCGGCCTGGTTGTTGATGTGAGACCCGTCCCCTGCCGGAACATGTCAGCCAACCGAGGACCGGGCGCAGTCCTCCGCGTGACGCAAGGGCGGGTTATCGGCTCGCGATCAGCCGACTTGGTATAACCATCCCCCATCGGGAACGCCCGGTGCACACGTACGCTGTAACCAAAACCCCTCAGTGAACAGCGCTTGGCCGCACGGAGGTTCGAGCATATGGAATCGAACACTGATGACCACCGCACCACGCCGCAGGCCATGCTCGCCCGCCGCCTGGAGAAGTTGCGAACGAAAGAGCGACTGACGCTACGCGAACTGGCGGAGCAAGTCGGCTATCCGCACACATATATCCATCGCGTGGAGAAGGGCCAGCAAGCTCCTTCCGACGACCTGGCGAAAGCACTCGATAACCGCTTCGATACAGACGGGCTGTTCGCCGAATTACTGGAGGCATCCCGCGAGAGCGAGATCAAGGACTACAGCCGAGCGATCGTCACCTATGAGCGGAAGGCAGTCCGGATCCAGGCATTCGGCAGCTCGGTCGTTCCAGGGCTTCTTCAGACCGAATCGTACGCGTTGGAGCTGTTCCGGTCGGGAATCCCGGGTGAGTCAGACGACAAGCTCAGAGCACGCGTCGACGCTCGCATGCAGCGCAAGCGCATCTTCGACACGAACGAACCACCCTTCTACTGGGCAATCATGGACGAATCGGCGCTCAAGCGTCCCATCGGAGGGGGCGACTGCATGTCGACCCAACTGGCGGCGATCCTTGAAGCAACCGAGAAGCCGCAGGTCGCGGTTCAGGTGCTCCCGTTTGCCCAGGGCGCACACCCCATGCTAGGAGGTAGCCTGAATCTCCTCGCCCTGGCAGAGGGTGGAACGGTCGGCTTGGTCGAGAGCTTCAAGAACGGCGAGTTTGTCGAATCGCCGAAGAAGATCGCCGAACTGGTGCATCTCTTCGAACTCGCATGCTCGAAGGCTCTTCCTGGGAAAGAATCCTCCGACTTGATCAGCACATACCTGAAAGAGTACAGGAATGAAGGAAGCTAGAACTTCCAAGGTCTCGACTCCGTCGAGCTGGCGCAAGTCAACCTACAGCGGCGCGGACAACGGTGACTGCGTCGAGGTGGCAGACAACATCCCGGGCGCCATACCCGTGCGGGACAGCAAGAACCCCGATGGCCCGGCGCTGGTGTTTCCTGCGGCCGGGTGGTCCTCGTTCGTCACCGCCGTCAAGGGCGACGCCCTGCCCGACGTCTGAACTCTGCTCGCTCTCGCCACCGACGCCACTGATCGCGGCCCTCGCGATGCTTGAGGGCCGCGACCTGACGCGGTGTCGGGGTGTGGGCGGGTGGGCGAGTGGGCGTCGAGGGCTGCGGGGCGGACGGTCCCACGCCGCCCGTCCGAGAACGATCGAGTGCCGGCGCCCCGAGCCGCCCTCACCGACGAGCGGCCAGCACCGCCGCGAGGCCCTCCCGTAGGTCCCTGACGAAATACCCGGGAACCTCCAGCGACGGGAAGTGGCCCCCGACCTCGGGCGACCTCCATCGGACGATCTGTCGGTACCGCTCCTGCGCCCAGGGGCGCGGATACCTCTCGACGTCGCGGGGATACATGGTGATCGCCGAGGGGACGTCCACCCGGAGTTCCGGGTCCAGCGCGTTGTGGCTCTCGTAGTAGATGCGGGCCGCCGACGCGCCCGTCCGCGTCAGCCAGTACAGGGTGACGTCGTCGAGAACGCGGTCCCTGGAGATCCTCTCGAACGGGCTGTCCTCGGTGTCCGACCACTCGGCGAACTTGTCTAGGATCCAGGCGAGAAGCCCGACCGGCGAGTCGACGAGCGCGTAGCCGATGGTCTGCGGTCGGGTCGCCTGCTGCTTCGCGTACGCGGCGCGGTGGTGCCAGAAGTCGCGGGTCTCCTCGGCCCACCTGCGTTCGACCGCCGTCAGCCCGTCCGTCGTCAGACCGGGCGGTCCCTCCGCGAACGTGGTGTGGATGCCGAGAACGTGCTCGGGGAACCTGCCGCCGAGCACCGTGGTGATGTTGCCTCCCCAGTCGCCGCCGTGGGCCAGGAACGTGCCGTAGCCGAGCCTTCCCATCAGCTCCACCCACGCGGCCGCGATCTTCTCGGTCCCCCACCCGGTGGTGGCCGGCTTGTCGCTGTAACCGAAGCCCGGCAGCGACGGGGCCACCACGTGGAACGCGGGCGCGTCCGCGTCGTCCGGATCCGCCAGCTCGTCCACCACGTCGACGAACTCGGCGACGCTGCCCGGCCAGCCGTGCGTCAGGATCACGGGGGTGGCGTCCGCGCGCGCGGATCGGCGGTGCAGGAAGTGGATTCCCAGGTCATCGATGGTCGTGCGGAACTGGCCGATGCGGTGGAGGCGGTCCTCGAACGCCCGCCAGTCGTACCCGGTGCGCCAGTAGTCCACGACGTCGACGAGGTCGGCGAGGGGAACGCCCTGGTCCCACCGGCGCGGGCCGGGCGCGGCGCGGTGGACCGTCTCGGCCTCCGGTAGCCGCGCCGCGGCCAGTCGCGCACGCAGGTCGTCGAGGTCGGCGTCGGTGGCGTGGGCTTCGAATGCCTGCACGTCGCTGGCGAGGCGGGGCATGAGTCCTCCTGACCATAGTGGAACCGGCTAAGACGGTTCTAACACGCCGCCGCGCGGCGTGCAACCGGCTATGGTGGTTCCATGCGTGCCACCGGGTTCCCCGACTTCCGCCTCGGTACCGTGCTGGCGACCAGCTTCACGGGCACGCTCTCGGAGCGTCACGGACACCCCGTGGAGCGCATCCCCACGCCACAACGACTCGTCGACTGGCTTGCGGTGAACGGCCTCGTCGTGGACTCCTGCACCCCCGCCCAGCTCGACCGCGCCCGGGAGCTGAGGGAGTCGATCCACGCCGCCGCGACGGCGGCCGCGCTCCAGGATCCCCTCCCCGCGTCCGCCGTCCAGGTCATCAACGACCACAGCGTCCAGGGACGAGCGGCGGCCATCCTGACACCCGAGGGCGAACGGCAGTGGCGGCTCGGCTCGACGTCCGTGGAGGACGCCCTCGGCGTGATCGCCGCCGACGCGATCAGCATCATCGCCGGCGAACGGGACGGAAGGCTGGCCCTGTGCGCGTCACCGAGCTGCCGGGCCGCCTTCTTCGACACCAGCCGGAGCCGCACCCGCAGATGGTGCGACATGAACACCTGTGGGAACCGTCAGAAGAAGGCGCGCTTCCACGCCAGGAAGCGCCAGGACTCCGTGTCGACGGAGTGATCGCTACCTCGGGGCGGACGCGGACGCGGGCGCGGTCAGCGACTCGACGGCGCGGACCAGCGGCGTCAGCTCCGGGTTCCTCGCGGCCTCGTCGAGGGCCTCGCGCAGGGCCGCGTCGTGAGTGGGCCGCGCGCGCTCCAGCAGGGCCAGGCCCGCCTCGGTCACGTTGGTGTAGATGCCGCGCCGGTCGGTCGGGCACAGGACGCGCTCCAGCAGGCCCCGGTCCTCCAGGCGCGTGACGAGCCGGGTGGTGGCGCTCTGGCTGAGGACCACGGCGTCGGCGACCTGTTTCATCTGGAGGTGCCGGCCGCCGTCGAGCTGCCGGCTGAGCACGTCGAGCAGGGAGTACTCGCGCACGCTCAGCTCGTGCCCGGCCTGGAGCACGCGTTCGAGGTGGGCCTCGATCCTCCCGTGGAGGAGGGAGAGGGCACACCAGCCCTGGGCGAGACCGGGCGGCGCGGGCAGGGCGGACGTGGGCAGGGCGGACGTGGGCGCGGGCGCGGGGTCCGTCGCGGTCATGTGCGCGTCCTCCTTCGTCCCGGTCAACGGCTACGACCAGGATAGGACACAGGGCGCAATAGTCGGCGCTTGCAAGTAATGGCGTCTGCAACTATTCTCGCGGCGAGCCCATCCGCCAGGAGGTCGAGTCGACGTGAGCGCCACCCTCTTCACCCCGTACACCCTTCGGTCCCTGACCATCCCCAACCGCGTGTGGATGGCTCCGATGTGCCAGTACAGCGCCGCCCCCGACGGCGAGGCGACCGGGGCGCCGAACGACTGGCACCTCGTCCACCTCGGCGCCCGCGCCACCGGCGGCGCGGGCCTGATCATCACGGAGGCCACCGCCGTCAGCCCCGAGGGCCGCATCTCCCCCTACGACCTCGGCATCTGGAACGACACCCAGGCCGACGCCTTCCGGCGCGTCACGGCCTTCCTGACGGCGCAGGGCACCGTGCCCGGCATCCAGCTCGCCCACGCGGGGCGCAAGGCGTCGACCGAGCGCACCTGGGTCGAGGGCCCGCGCGAGATCGCCCCTGACCAGCCGCTCGGCTGGCAGCCGGTCGGCCCGAGCCCCATCCCCTTCGCGTCGGCGTCGACCATCCCGGAGGAGCTGTCCGAGGAGGAGATCGGCCGCGTCGTCCTGCAGTTCGCCGACGCCGCGCGGCGCGCGCTGGACGCCGGCTTCCAGGTCGCCGAGATCCACGGCGCCCACGGGTACCTGATCCACGAGTTCCTCTCCCCCCACAGCAACCACCGCACCGACGCCTACGGCGGCTCCTTCGAGGGCCGCACCCGCTTCGCGCTGGAGATCGTCGACGCCGTCCGCGCGGTGTGGCCCGAGGAGCTGCCGCTCTTCTTCCGCGTCTCCTCGACCGACTGGCTCACGGAGAACCCCGACGACGCGCGCGAGGGCTGGACGACGGACGACACCGTCCGGCTGGCCAAGGAGCTCCAGGCCCACGGCGTGGACCTGATCGACGTCTCCAGCGGCGGCAACGCCCCCGACGCCAGGGTCGAGGTCGGCCCCGGATACCAGGTGCCGTTCGCCCAGCGGGTGCGCGAGGAGGCCGGCGTGCCCGTCGCGGCGGTCGGCCTGATCACGGACGCGCAGCAGGCCGAGGAGATCGTGGCCGGCGGCCGGGCCGACGCCGTGCTGCTGGGCCGCGAGCTGCTGCGCGACCCGTCCTGGCCGCGCCGTGCCGCCGTCACGCTCGGCGGCGAGGTGAACGTCCCCGCGCAGTACCACCGCTCCTAGGCCGTGTCGGCCTAGCCGTCCGCCCGGCGCTCCCGCGGCCCCGTCAGGCCACGTCGATGCCGTGGTCGGCGATCAGCTCGGCGAGACCCCCGGTGTACCCCCGGCCGCCCGTGACGAAGGCCCAGTCGCCGTTCGGTCGGCGGCGGAAGGAGCCGAGGACCAGGGCGGTCTCGCCGGGTCGGCCGTCGGAGACGTCGAGGGTGTCGAGCTCGGCGCCCGCCGCGTCGGCCAGGCGGATGCGGGCGTCGACGAAGCCGGACAGGTCCGCGTCGGGGTCGACGGTCGGGTCGACGGCGGCGGCCAGCACGAGCCGGTCGGCGTGCGCGGGCAGCCCGTCGAAGGCGACGCGCAGCGCGGCGCGGTCGGGCGGGGTCGCGGCCACGGACCGGACGGCGCCGTCGGGCGTGCGCGGGTTGTTGTAGAAGACGAAGTGCTGGTCGCTCAGTGCCCGTTGGCCCTGGCAGACGAGCGCGCACACGTCGAGTGCCACCGCGCCCCGCCACGCCATGCCCAGCACGTTCGCGTCCTCCTCCGGAGCGGGAGCCGGAGCGGTGGGCGCCGTGCGCTGCGCGGGCACGGGCGCCGGTGCCGCCGCCCGCCGCGTGACCGGCTCAGGCACGGGCACGGGCTCGGGCGCGGGCTCGGGTGCGGGCGTTCGGGCCTGGGCGCCGCCGCCGACGCGGCCCGGCAGGCCCGCCTCGTGGAGCAGCGCCACCAGCTGGCCGCCGTTGATCAGCGTCAGCGGCTTGCCGTTGGCGAAGGTCTCCGAGCCGGGACCGAAGCCCGAGGTGGTGACGAGGATGCCCTTGTTCGCCCCCGCGTCCTGCACCGTCCCGTACAGGTCGCGCACGGCGCTGGGCGGCACGGTGTTCCGGTAGCGCTTGACCTGGACGATGATCCGGCCGCCGCGGATCGGGTCGGGGTCGAAGGCCGCCACGTCCACGCCGCCGTCGTTGCTGCGCTGCGTGGTGACCGCCTGCATGCCGCGGGCGCGGAACAGCTCAGCCACCAGGTCCTCGAACGCGACCGGGTCCATCTCCAGCAGGTCGGGGTCGTCGTCGCCGAGCGACACCACGCCCCGCCCCACATCAGCGGGCCGCCGCCCCGGGGTGACGGCCGCGAGCTGGTCGGGCCGCGTGGAGAGCCGGCCGCCGAGCCCTCCGACCAGGCACTCCACGGGGTCGACGCGCGTCAGGTCGAGCTCCTCGAACGCGGTGCGCGGTGCGGTGACCGTGGCCAGGACGGTCTGGGTCCGCCGCCCGGTCGCCGGGTCGTGGTCGTCGACGAAGCCGTTGACGACGACGGACCGCAGCGCCCCGTCCGCGCCGCGTGCCGCGCCGGCCGCGCCCGCCGCGTCGGCCGCGAACAGCTCCCGCAGCACCAGCAGCACGCACTGCGCCAGCGTGCTCCGGTACAGCGCGCGGCGCTGGGTGGCCGGCCGGGCCGTCTCGCGTTCCTCGTCGGAGGAGGCGACGTACCGCACCGCCCGGTTCTCGGGGACCACGGCGTACGCCGGCAGCTCCCAGTCCAGCACCAGCTGGCGGTCGTCGGGGTCGAACGCCGCCTCGACCCGGTGCGGGAAGTCCTCCGGCCAGACGGTGGACGCGTACAGGGCGGCGGAGAAGAACTCGACGACCGCCTCGGCCTCCCCCCGCCGCACCCGCGCGACGAGCTGCGCGGCGTCCTCGTTGTGCCGGCGGATCTCCGTCAGCCGGGCGCCCGCCCACTGCTCGTACTGCTGCCGGTAGGCGGCGAGCTGCTGCTGCCGCTGCGCCTCGGCGGCCTGGGCGGCGTGCCAGTCCCGCTCGTACCTGGCCCGCGCCTCGGCCTCCGCCTGCGCGCGCCGGGCGCCGCCGAACGGCCCCCATCCGTCCTGCCGCACCTGGTACCGGGCGGGGTCGGGCATCGGGACGGGCTCGGCGAGCGGGCCCGGCTGGAACGGCTCGATCTCCTCGGGCCTGGTCAGGGCGTCGGGGTGGAAGGCGGGGGCGGCGCAGCCGGCGGCCAGCAGCCCCTCCAGGCGCGCGACGTGTGCCTCAAGCTCCTCCGTCCGCTGCCGCGCGGCCTCCTCCCGGCCCCGCCGGTACGCGGCCTGGCGCTCCTTCTCCGTGCGCGCCAGATGGCGCTCCCAGGCGCGCCGCTGCCGCTCCTCCTCGCGCTGCTGGCGCTCCCAGGTGCGGTGCGCGGCCTGGGCCCTGAGCTGTTGTTGCCGCTGTGCCTGCGCCCAGGCTCCCACCACACCACGCGAACGACGACTCATGCGGCCCTTCCCCTTCCACGTCGACCCCTGACGCACCGCCACCACCTGCGGTGACGTCCACGCTACGGGGATGACCCACACGGCGGCCGGGAGGTTGCCCAACTCGTGACGATCAGTTCCGTGGTGGCCAACGCCCTGGCGGATCGCGGCCGTCAGTCGTCCGGTCGAGGGCCGGTCAGCGGTCCGGTCGGGGAGCCGTCGGCGCGCCGCCGAGCAGGTCGTCCAGCCGCCGCTCCAGCGCGCCCCACCGGGCGTTGTGCCGCTCCGCGCGGCGCTCGGCGCGCGCCGTGGTGCGGGGGCGGCGGCGGTAGGCGCGTTTCGCCCACCACGACTCGGGGCGCGCCAGCCGCACCGCCCCGACGAGCGCCACCAGCGGCACGAGCACGCCGAACAGCGCGGTCCGCAGCTTCCCCTTCAGGAGGGCGACGAGCACCAGGGCGAAGTTCCCCAGCAGCGTCGTGATGACGCCGGCGCGGTCCTGGCGCTCGTCCTCGCCGAGGTCGTTGACGCCGAGCGGCGAGAAGCCGGCGAGCAGGACGACCAGCAGCGCCGCCGTGACCACGACGACCTCGACGCTCTTCTGGCCCTGCTCGGACCAGTAGACGTCCTGGAGGTACAGCATCAGCGCGAACTCGTCGAGCACCAGCCCGGCCCCCACCCCGAACACCACCGCCGTCGCCCCGGCCACCCACCCCCGGCCGGCGGCGATCGCGCCGAAGCCGCCGACGCACATCAGCACCACCCCGGGCACCATGTGGTGCACGTGGTGCCCGCCCGCCGTCACGTCGCGGAACGGGCCCCGCCCGGCCCGGATCAGCCGCGTCGTGCAACGGGTCGCGACGAAGGTGACGACGAACGCCAGCAGCGCGAGGAGCAGCGGCAGCTTCCCGGGCTCGACGATGTTGCGGTACCACCAGTTGTCCACGACGATCAGGATCCGGAACTCCACGGCCACGGGCCGTCCGGCTCGCCGATACGACGGGGAGACGGTGGGAGAGGAGCGCGGCGACGATGATCTCGGTCGTACCCGCCAACGAGGCGGGCTGGGAGGAGCTGCGCGCGGTCTTCGGCACGCGCGGCGAGCCGGCCCGCTGCCAGTGCCAGTGGTTCAGGACGCGGGGCGCGGCGTGGCGCGAGGGGCCCGTCGCCGAGCGGGCGGAGCGGCTGCGCGAGCAGACCGCCGCCGGCCGTCCCGAGGCGGACGCCACCAGCGGCCTCGTCGCGTACCTCGACGGCGAGCCCGTGGGCTGGTGCGCGGTCGCGCCGCGCACGGCGTACGTCCGCCTGCTGCACGCTCGGGTCCCGTGGGCCGGCCGGCCCGAGGAGGACCGGGAGGACCCCGGCGTCTGGGCCGTCACCTGCTTCGTCACCCGCGCGGGCTACCGCCGCCGCGGCGTCAGCCGGGCACTGGCCCGCGCGAGCGTCGCCCACGCGCGGGAGCGCGGCGCCCGCGCGGTCGAGGGGTACCCGATGACGGTGCGGCCCGGGGAGGACGTCACCTGGGGCGAGCTCTACGTCGGCAGCGTCAGCGTCTTCGCGGACGCCGGCTTCCGGGAGGTCAGCCGGCCCACGCGGCGGCGCGTCGTGATGCGGCTCGACCTCTCCTCGCCCGGCTAGCCGGTCCTGCCCCCGCCGGCGGTGCGCCGCGCGGTGTTGAGGCGGGCGGCCTGCCGCGTCAGGTAGTCGCGTTCGGCCAGGTTGGGCGCCTTGCCGGCGGCCTCCGCGTACAGCCGCGCCGCCGTCGCCGGGTCGCCGTCGCGCTCGTGGAGGTACGCCGCCACCGCGGCGTGGCGGGGCAGGGAGTCGTCCAGCGCCGCGAGCGCGGCGAGCCCGGCGCGGGGCCCGTCGGCCTCGCCGACGGCGACCGCGCGGTTGAGCCGGACGACCGGGTTGTCGGTCAGCCGCGCGAGTTCGTCGTACCACTCGACGATCTGCACCCAGTCGGTCTCCTCGGCGGTGGGCGCGTCGGCGTGGAGGGCCGCGATGGCGGCCTGGGCCTGGAACTCGCCCAGCCGGTCGCGGGCGAGGGCGGCCTGGAGGATCGCGATGCCCTCGGCGATCGCCGCGGTGTCCCACCGGCTTCGGTCCTGCTCGGCGAGCGGCACCAGGCCGCCGTCGGGCGCGGTGCGGCTGGCGCGCCGGGCGTGGTGGATCAGCATGAGGGCGAGCAGCCCCGCCACCTCGGGGTGGTCGACGGCGGCGGCGAGCTGCCGGGTGAGCCGGATGGCCTCGGCCGCGAGGTCGACGTCGCCGGAGTAGCCCTCGTTGAAGACCAGGTAGAGGACGCGGAGCACGGTGGCGACGTCGCCGGGCTGGTCGAACCGCACCCCGGAGACGGTGCGCTTGGCGCGGCTGATCCGCTGCGCCATGGTCGCCTCGGGCACGAGGTAGGCCTGGGCTATCTGGCGGGTGGTGAGCCCGCCGACGGCGCGCAGCGTCAGCGCGACGGCGGACGACGGCGTCAGGGAGGGGTGCGCGCACAGGAAGTAGAGCTGGAGCGTGTCGTCCACGGCGGAGACGGGGCCGGGCGCGGGCTGCTCGTCGAGGAGGTCCTCACGCCGTCGGCGGGCGGCCTCCGACCGCGTCGCGTCGAGGAACTTGCGCCAGGCCACGGTGACCAGCCAGCCCTTCGGGTCCCGCAGCGGGCGACCCGCGCTGGGCGAGCCGGGGGCACCGGGAGGCGTGGCGGAGGCGTCGGCCGGCCGGGCCCGGACCGCCTCGACGAGCGCGTCCTGCACGGCGTCCTCGGCCGCCGCGAAGTCGGCTCCGCGGCGGACGAGGATTCCGATGACGCTGGGCGTGAGGCTCCGGAGGCGGTGGATCAGGGCCTCGTCCATCGGGTCCATCGGATGGGTCACTCCGTGATGGTGGGGGGCTCGGTGAGGAACGGGCGCAGCTCGAGCCACTCGTGGATCGGCTCCCCGCCCGCCCCGGGGGCGGCCGACAGCTCCCCGGCCAGCTCGACGGCGCGCTCGTAGCTGTCGACGTCGATCACCATCCAGCCGGCGATGAGGTCCTTGGTCTCGGCGAACGGGCCGTCGGTGACCGGAGGGCGTCCCTCGCCGTCGTACCGCACGAAGGTGCCCTCGGGGGCGAGCGCCTGGCCGTCGACGAACTCGCCGGTCTCCTCCAGCCGGGTCGCGAAGTCGCGCATGTACTGGACGTGGGCCGAGATCTCCTCCGGCGTCCACTGGTCCATGGGGACGTCGTTGACCGCTGCCGGCGCGCCGCGGTAGTGCTTGAGCAGCAGGTACTTGGCCATGGTGGTTCTCCTCGGTACTGGTGCGACCCATTGTGGTCGCGTTCACCCCCGGGACGGAGCCAGCCACGGATTCTCGACATCGCCGCGCGAGTTTCTTTCGGCGGTTCTCGCGGCGGTTCTCGCGGCGGTCCCACGGCGGTCCCACGGCGGCGTCGCGGCGGCGCCTCCCGCCCCCGGAACGCCGTCGCGCTCGGCCAGGGCCAGCCCGTAGGGTCACGGCATGTCGACCGAACCCGCCGCCTCGCTGCGGCAACGACTCCGCGCCGCGCTCCCGGGCGCGATGAGGTCCCGTGACCGCGTCGCCGTCGCGGCGCTGCGCGCCACGCTGGCGGCGATCGAGAACGCGGAGGCCGTCGACGGCTCGGCCCTGGCCGGCGCGTCGCTGGCGATCGAGGACAGCCCGGCGGGGGCCGGCGCGGCCGACGTCGCGCGGCGGGCGCTGACCGAGGAGCAGGTCGAGAGCATCGTCCGCGCGGAGCGGGACGAACGGCTCTCCGCCGCGGACGACTACGAGCGCGCCGGCCGGGCGGACCACGCCGAGCGGCTGCGCCGCGAGGCGGAGATCCTCGCGGCGCACCTGCTGCCCGTGCCCGACTGAGCCCCTGAGGGAGCCGCGACCCGGCCGGGCCGTGCGTCACCCGTGGTGGTGCTGGTGCATCACCGCGTGGCCCCGGCCCCGGGCGATGAGCCACTTGTTGACGGGCGCGGTGACGACGAAGGCGACGGCGAGGGCGAAGGCCAGGGCGCCCCAGAAGAGCGCGTCGGACAGGCCGGCGTCCATGGCGCCGGGAACGAGCAGCAGCACGCCGTTGTCCACGGCCTCCATCACCGTGATGGACAGGGTGTCGGCGGCGAGCGCGATGCCGACGGCCGCGCGCAGGCCGACGCGGGCCCTGAGGACGGCCTGCACGGTCAGCAGGTAGCCGAAGAAGAACGCCAGGACGATGGCGAGCACCAGGGTCGGGACGTCGTGCCAGCCCAGCGCGGTGCCGATGGCCATGCCGAGGACCTCGCCGATGGCGCAGCCGGTCAGGCAGTGGAGGGTGGCGCGGATCGCCATGGCCCAGCCGGTCGGGCTCGTCGGGCTCTGGGCCGGTGGGTGTGTCCGTTCCTGCGGCTGGTCGCGGTCGCTCGCGGACGGGTGAGGTCCGTGAGCGCCGTGCCGGTGCTCCCCGTGGTGCTGGCGCTCTTCGTGGTGGTGCTGGTGGTTCTCGTGCTGCACGACGTGCTCCCTCACGGCGGCGGACGCCCGGCTCGGCATCCGGATCTCCTGGCGTGTGGTCCGCTCCACACGAACACCGTCACCAACGATCATACCCCCCAGGGGTATTTCGGGCCGAGGACGGTTTTACCTCGACTTGACCTTGTCGCGACGTCAACGTTTCTACTGAACGCATGCGCATCGGAGAACTCGCCGCCCTCGTCGGCGTCAGCACCCGCACCGTGCGGCACTACCACCGCATCGGCCTCCTCCCCGAGCCCGCCCGCCTCGCCAACGGGTACCGCGTCTACGGCCTGCGTGACGCCGTCACCCTGACCCGCGTCCGCCGCCTCACCGAGCTCGGACTCAGCCTCGACGAGATCCGGGACGTCACGGCCCACGACGCCGGCCTGGACCTCGTCGAGGTCCTCACCGAACTCGACGCCGACCTGGCCCGGCAGGAGGACGCCATCCGCGCCCGCCGCGCCCGCCTGGCCGAGCTGCTGACCCAGGCGAAGGAGCGCGGCGGGCTGCCGGCCGAGGGCCCGGTCTCGCCCGAGCTGGCCGCGTTCTTCCACGAGATGGCCGACACCGCGGCGGGCCTGCCCGGCCCCGAGCCGGCGATGGCCGCGAAGGAACGGGAGCTGCTCGCCCTGCTGGAGAGCTCCTCCGCCACGTCCGGCGCCTCGGACGAGTGGCTGAAGGGCCTGCTGGCGGCGGCCGACGCCGGGCCGGAGGGAATGCGCCACGCCTACGAGATCTACGCCCGGCTCGACGACCTCGCCACCGCACCGACCGACGACCCCCGCGTCGCGGAGGTCGCGCGCGCCATCGCCGACGCGACCCCGGAGGAGTTGGTCCGGGGCATGGCGGACGCCGAGGACGGCGACAGCGAGAACGAGGGCGAGGGCGCGGCGGCGGAGTGGCCGGACAGCGGCTTCGCCAGGGCGTTCTTCGCCGACTTCGCCCCCGCCCAGGCCGAGGCCATCCGGCAGTCCATCGAGCTGCTGCGCGGGCGGGCCCGATGACGCCCCGAAGCAGCCTCCCGGAGTCCCCGAGCCGCACCTGGCGCCTGGCGCGGGCCACGGTCCGCCTGGCCCGCCACGAGGTTGCCCTCTACCTGAGCCTGCTGCGGTGGCTGACCCGCCGCCCGCCCCACGGCGTGAACGCCGCCGCCGGCGACGTGCCGGCCGCCTACGCCTCCGGCCAGGTCTTCGCCGTCTCACTCTTCCTCATGGTCTCGATCGTGGAGACGGTGGCGCTGGCGTTCCTCATCCCCTGGCCGCTGGTGCACGCGATCGTGCTGGTCGTCGACGTGTGGGGCATCCTCTTCATCGTCTGCCTCCACGCCTCCTGCGCGAACCGCCCCCACGTCGTGGGCGGCGACGGCTCGCTCCGCGTCCGCTACGGCGCGCTCCTCGACATCCGGGTGCCCGCCGGGCACGTAGCCGCCGCCCGGTTGGAGCAACGCTCCCCCGAGGTCGGCGGGCTGGTGGGCGTCGACGAGGGCGACGGGGACGGCGGCACGCTCGACCTGCCGGTCGGCGGCCTGACGAACCTCACGATCGAGCTCACCGAGCCGGTCACCTTCCGCCGTCCCCTCGGCCGCCCCGCCCGCGCCCGCGTCCTGCGGTGCTACGCCGACGACCCCCGGGCGGCGCACGCCGCGCTGCTCGCCCGCGTCTGAGGCGCGGGCGTCCTGACTCGCCGCGGGCGGCGATCTGGCTCACCCTGCTGGGAGGGGCGTTCGCTGGCCCGAGCCGAGGAGTGCGCGATGGTTCAGGCGGTTCAGGCGGTGCAGGCGGTTCACCGGGTGCAGCCGGTGCACCGGGTGCAGCCGGCGCGCGCGGGGCACGCGGCGCGGCACCGTTCCCGTCGCTCCCCCGCCGTGCTGGTCACGGTCCTGGCCGCCGTCGCCTGGCTGCTGCTGGGCACCGCCTGCGGCGGCGGGGCCAGCGACGGCGGCGGCGGAGCCGGCGGCAACGGCGGCGTGGGAGGCACCGGCGACACCGAGGCCAGCGCGGAGTGGGCCGAGGACCGCCTGGCGGAGATGACGCTGAAGGAGAAGGTCGGCCAGCTCTTCGTCACCTACGTCCACGGGCAGACCGCCGACACCGCCCGTCCGGAGGACGTCTCGGCCAACCAGGAGTACCTGGGCGTGGACAACGGCCAGCAGGCCGTCGAGCGGTACCACCTCGGGGGCGTCATCTACTTCGAGTGGGCGGACAACCTCGCCGACCCCGACCAGGTGGCGCGGCTGTCGGAGGACCTCCAGCGGGCCGCGCTCGCCCGGGGCTCGCAGGTGCCGCTGCTGGTCAGCATCGACCAGGAGCACGGCATCGTCACGCAGTTCCGCGAGCCCGTCACCCGCCTGCCGGGGGGCATGGCGTTGGGCGCCTCGCGCGAGCCGGCGGACGCCCGGGAGGCCGCCCGCGTCGCCGGCCAGGAGCTGCGGGCCGTCGGCGTCACCATGAACCACGCCCCCGACGCCGACGTGAACGTGAACCCCGCCAACCCCGTCATCGGCGTCCGCTCCTTCTCCAGCGACCCCACCCTCGCCGCCCGCCTCACCGCCGCCCAGGTCGAGGGCTACCAGCGCAACGGCGACGGCAGCGTCGCCGCCAGCGTCAAGCACTTCCCCGGCCACGGCGACACCGACGTCGACAGCCACACCGGCCTGCCGACGGTCTCCCACAGCGTCGAGGAGTGGGAACGGATCGACGCGCCGCCCTTCCGCGCCGCCATCGAGGCCGGGGTCGGCGCCGTCATGGTCGGCCACCTGCGCTTCCCCGCGTTCGACCCCTCGGGCGACCCGGCGACCCTCTCCCGCCCCATCGTCACGGGCCTGCTGCGCGAGGAACTCGGCTACGACGGCGTGGTGATCACCGACTCCCTGATCATGGAGGGCGTCCGGGAGACCTACCCCGACGCCGAGGTGCCCGTCCGCGCCCTGAAGGCCGGCGTCGACCTGCTGCTCATGCCACCCGACCTCGGCCTCGCCTACGACGCCGTCCTCGACGCCGTCGCCAGCGGCGAGCTGACGGAGCGGCGGATCGACGCCTCCGTGCGCCGTGTCCTGACCCTCAAGCACCAGCAGGGTTTCACCGACCTCGACGCCGTCACGGGAGGGCCGGACACCGACGTCGTCGGCGACCCCGACAACCAACGGGCCGCGCAGCGCCTCACCGACCACACCACCACCCTCGTCCGCAACGACGACGACGTGCTGCCCCTGCGCGCCGACGGCCAGCGCGTCCTCGTCACCGGCTCCGACCGCGCGACCGTCGAGACCCTGGCGGACCGCGTCGGCACCCGGGACGTGACGGTGACCAGCCGCCCGGCCGCCACCACGAGCCCCGCGGAGGCGGTGGCCGAGGCCCAGAACCACGACGTGGTGCTGGTGACCAGCAGCGGCACCCGCGACGACCCCGACCAGGCGCAGCTCGTCAACGACCTCCTCGCCACGGGGAAGCCCGTCGTCACCATCGCCACGGACGTGCCCTACGACATCGCCGACTACCCCGACGCCACCACCCACCTGGCCACCTACTCCGCCGTGCCCGTCGCGCTGGAGGCCGCCGCGCGCGTCGTCTTCGGCGAGAACGAGCCGCGCGGCCGGCTGCCCGTCACGATCCCGACCGCCGACGACCCCGCGCGGCCGCTGTACCGCCTGGGGCACGGCCTGACCGCCTACTGACCGGTGAGCACCGAGGCGACGGCGTCGTCGGCCGTGGGCTGGTGGGCCGGGCGACCCGCGGGCGGGCGGTACTGTGACGGGGATGTTCACACCCCAGGGTCCGACCCTGCGCGAGCTCACCGTCCAGGCCCTCTCCTCCGTGGAGCGCGGCTACGACCTGCTCGCGCCGTCGTTCGACCACACGCCGTTCCGCACCCCGGACGCCGTGCTGGACGCGGTCGCGGACGCGTTGCCGGCGCTGGGCCCGTTTCAGACCGGCCTCGACCTGTGCTGCGGCACGGGCGCCGGCATCCCCGTGCTGCGGCGGGTGTGCGAGCGGCGCGTCGTCGGCCTCGACTTCAGCGCCGGCATGCTCGCCCAGGCGCGGGCCGCCCACGCGGCGAGACCACCCGGCGCCGCGGGCACGGACCGCGCGCCCGAGCCGGCCGTCGACTGGGTGCGGGCCGACGCGCTGGCCATGCCGTTCTCCCGCGCCTTCGACGTCGTCACCTCCTTCGGCGCCTTCGGGCACTTCCTGCCGCGCCAGCGGCCCGCGCTCTTCTCCCAGACCCACGCGGCGCTGCGCCCCGGCGGCGTCTTCGCGTTCCCGATCGTCGCGCCGCCCCGGGTCGGCTCGCGCTGGTACTGGCTGAGCTGGGGGTTCGACGCCGCGATGCGGGTGCGTAACGCGGTGTGGCGGCCCCGTTTCGTCATGTACTACCGCACCTTCGGCCTGGCGGACGTGCTGGAGGACCTCACGGGCGTCGGGTTCGCCGTGGAGACCCGGCCGCTGTCCTCGCTGGGCACCCGCCCCGACGGCAGTCCCCGCTGCCGCCTCGTCGTGGCGCGACGGCCCGGCTGACCGGCGCGCCCGGCGCCGCCCCGCCCGTCGGCGTTCACCGGGTTTACGGCGAGGTCCCGGGGGCACCCGCCGCCCGTGACCGACCCGACCCCGCACAGGCCACCGCCGCCGAGGCCCGACCCGGTGCCGCCGGTGCCGCCCGAGCCGACGCCCCCGCCGACGCCGGGGCCGCCGGGACCCGGCGGTCCGCCGCCGCGCCCCGAGCCGGGGCCCGACGTGCCCGTCCCGCCGCCCGAGCCGCACCCCGAGCCCGAGCCGGCCCCCGGGACGGCCGCCGGCCACCACGCCTGAGCCGCCGAGGCCCGGCCCCCGCGGCCCGGCCGCCTCGCGCTGAAGGAAACTTCCCGCCGCAACACCCTTGATTCGGCGGAGATTTACGCCACCCTGCTGGGAGCGACGGTTCTCCTGCTCCGCTCACCCCCACAGGAGTGCGCGATGCCCCACGCCCACCACACCGCTCCCACCAGCCGCTCCGCCCGTGTCGCCCGTGCCTCCCGCGTCACCCAGGCAGCGCACGCCGCGCGCCGCCGCCTCGCGGTGCTCGCCGGCCTCGCCGGGCTCGCGCTGACCGCCTGCTCCGGCGGCGGGGCCACGGGCGCCGACGACGCCCCGGGCTCCTCCCGCTCCCCCGGCCCCGCCGCCGTCACCACCGCCGACCCGGGCGGCGGCCCCGACGCCGGCACCGGCGACGGTCCCGGCGGCCCCTCCGCCACGGACGGCTCCGCCGGCGAGCGCCGGGACTGGGTCGCCGAGACACTGGCGGGGATGACGCTGGAGGAGAAGGTCGGCCAGCTCTTCGTCACCTACGTCAACGGCGAGACCGCCGACACCACCCGCCCCGAGGACGTCGCCGCCAACCAGGAGCGGCTCGGCGTGGACAACGGTCAGCAGGCCGTGGAGCGGTACCACCTCGGCGGGGTCATCTACTTCACCTGGTCGGACAACCTCGCCGACCCCGCCCAGGTGGCCGGCCTCTCCAACGGCCTGCAACGCGCCTCCCTCGCCCAGTCCCCCGGGGTGCCCCTGCTGATCACCACCGACCAGGAGCACGGCTCCATCGTGCGCCTCGGCGAGCCCGCGACGCTCCTCCCCGGCAGCATGGCGCTGGGCGCCTCCGGGCAGGAGGCCGACGCCCGGGAGGCCGCCCGCGTCGCCGGCCAGGAGCTGCGGGCCGTGGGCATCACCATGAACCACGCCCCCGTCGCCGACGTGAACGTGAACCCCGCCAACCCCGTGATCGGCGTCCGCTCCTTCTCCGGCGACCCCGCCCTGGCGGCGGCGCTGACCGCCGCCCAGGTCGAGGGCTACCAGCGCGAGGGCGACGGCGGCGACGGTGGCGTCGTCGCCAGCGTCAAGCACTTCCCCGGCCACGGCGACACCGACGTCGACAGCCACACCGGCCTGCCCGTGATCGACCACAGCCTCGCCGAGTGGCGCGCGCTCGACGCGCCGCCCTTCCGCGCCGCCGTCGAGGCCGGCGTCGGCGCCGTCATGACCGGCCACCTCCAGTTCCCCGCGCTCGACCCCTCCGGCGACCCCGCCACCCTCTCCGAGCCGATCCTCACCGGCCTGCTGCGCGAGGAACTCGGCTACGACGGCGTGGTGATCACCGACTCCCTCAGCATGGACGGCGTCCGGGAGACCTACCCCGACGCCGAGGTCCCCGTCCGCGCCCTGAAGGCCGGCGTCGACCTGCTGCTCATGCCACCCGACCTCGACCTCGCGTACCACGCGGTGCTCGACGCCGTCGCCAGCGGCGAGCTGACGGAGCGGCGGATCGACGCCTCCGTCCGCCGCGTCCTGACCCTCAAGCACCAGCAGGGCATCGTCGAGAACCCCTACGCCGACCCCGAGCAGGTCGCCGACACCGTCGGCAGCGCCGAGCACCGACAGGCGGCGCAGCGCCTCACCGACCACACCACCACCCTCGTCCGCAACGACGACGGCCTGCTGCCCCTCGCCCCCGAGGGCCAGCGCCTCCTGGTCGCCGGGACCGGACCGAGCCGGGCCACCACCGAGACCCTCGCGGACCGTCTGCGGGCCCGCGACGGCCTGACGGTCACCGCCCGTCACGCCGGGACCGACCCCGACGCGGCGGCGATCGACGCCGTGCTCGCCGAGGCCCGCGACGCCGACACCGTCGTCGTCACCACGGCGGGCACCCGCTCGCGCGCCGGGCAGGCGGCGCTCGTCAACGCCCTGCTCGACGCCGGGAGACCCGTCGTCACCATCGCCACCGACGTGCCCTACGACATCGCCCACTACCCCGACGCCACCACCCACCTGGCCACCTACTCGTCCGTCCCGGTCGCGCTGGAGGCCGCGACCCGGGTGCTGCTGGGCGAGAGCGAGCCGACGGGCACGCTGCCCGTCATGGTCCCGACGGCCGACGACCCCACGCGCCCGCTCCACCCCATCGGCCACGGCCTCGGCTACTGAACCCCTCGACCCCCTCCCGCACACCCGCACGCGGCAGCCCCGCGACGACACGGAACGGACCCCAGGACGATGCGCCGCAGACGACTCCTCACCACGACCACCGCCGCCGCCCTCGCCCCGCTCGCCGCGGCCTCCTCCGCCGCACCCGCCACCGCCCGCACCGCCGGGCGCACCGCCGAGGGCGGCGGAGGCCGCCGCGTCCGCACCGGCTTCGAGACGCTGCGCGACAGCGGCTACGCCAGCCTGGCCGGTCAGCGCGTCGGCGTCGTCTCCAACCCCACCGGCATCGACCGCGACCTCACCCACGTCGTCGACGTCATGGCCGACGACGGGCGCGTCGACCTGCACGCCGTCTTCGGCCCGGAGCACGGCTTCCGCGGCACCTCCCAGGCCGGCGAGGGCGAGGACTTCTTCACCGACCCCAGGACCGGGCTGCCCGTCTACAACGCCTACAACGACGCCACGGCCATGGAGGAGCACTTCGCCACCCTCGGCCTGGACACCGTCGTCTTCGACATCCAGGACGTGGGCGCCCGCTTCTACACCTACATCTGGACGATGTACCTGGCGCTGGAGGCCGCCGCCCGCCTCGGCCTGCGGTTCGTCGTCCTCGACCGTCCCAACCCGCTCTCCGGGCGCGACGCGTACGGTCCCGTGCTGCACCCGGAGAACGCCAGCTTCGTCGGCCTGAAGCCCATCGCCCAGCAGCACGGCATGACCGTCGGCGAACTGGCGGGCCTGTTCAACGACGTCTTCGTGCCGGAGGCCACCGGCGGCCCGCGGGCGGAGCTGCACGTCGAGCGCATGGCCGGCTGGCGGCGCGAGCAGCGCTTCACCGACACCGGCCTGCCCTGGGTGGCGCCCTCCCCCAACATGCCGACGCCGCGCACCGCCGAGCTGTACGTCGGCACCTGCCTGTTCGAGGCCACCGCCCTGTCGGAGGGGCGCGGCACCACGCAGCCGTTCCAGCTGCTGGGCGCGCCCGGCATCGACCACGGGTGGCAGGAGGCGTTGAACGACCGCGGCCTGCCCGGCGTCCGTTTCCGCGAGGCGTACTTCGCTCCCACCTTCTCCAAGTGGCAGGGTCGGACCTGTGGCGGGGTGGAGGCCCAGGTCACCGACCCCGAGGCGTTCGACCCGATCCGCACCGCGTTCACCATGATCACCGAGCAGTGGCGGCTCTTCCCCGAGCACCGGTGGCGCTCGCAGGACGGCGAGGCCACCGGGTACTGGCTGGACAAGCTCAGCGGGGACCGGCGGGTCAGGCTGGCCGTGGAGGCGGGCGCGGACGCCGACGAGCTGCCGGCGATCTGGCGGGACGAGCTCGCGGCCTTCCGTCGCCTCCGCGGCCGCTACCTCCTCTACCGCTGAGTCCACCGCCGAGAGCCGACCGCCGAGAGCCGAGAGTCCACCGCTGAGAGGGCAGGGACAGCAGACGATGAAGCCGATCAGACGCCGCCGTTTCCTCCACGGCCTGCCGGGCGTGGCCGGCCTCGCCGTCACCCTGAGCGCCGCCTCTCCCGCGGTCGCCGGCTCCGCCCTGGGCCGTGGCGGCGCCGCGGCGGCCTCGGGTCCGCCGACGGTCACCCCGCGCGACATCCGCTTCCCGGCCCGCTCCCGCCCGTTGCGCGTGGGCTCCCCCGGGGAGGCGGGGCTCCTGCCCGGACACGTCGCGCGGATCGCCGACGAGGTCGCCGCCTTCCCGCACCTGTCGGGGTTCGCGCTGGTCGCGGTGCGGGACGGCGTGATCGTCGCCCACGAGGCGCGCGGCCACGCCGTGCGCTACGCCTCCTGGGACGAGGAGACGTCGACCGCCGTCGAGCTGCCGCCCGAGGAGTGGGTGGAGGCGACGACGGACACCGTCTTCGACATGGCGTCGGTGACGAAGCTGTTCACCGCCACCGTCGCCGTCCAACTCCACGAGCAGGGCGTCCTCTCCCTCGACGAACCCGTCGTGGCGTACCTGCCGGAGTTCGCCGCCACCGACCCGGCCAAGGCGGCCGTCACGGTGCGGCAGCTCCTGATCCACCGCTCGGGCCTGCCGTCGTGGCTCAACCTCCACGACCCCTCCCTGCCCGACAACGCCGCCCGCCTCGCCGCCGTCTACGCCGCGCCGCTGGCCCGCGAGCCCGGCAGCGGCTACGAGTACTCCGACCTGGGCCTCATCACCCTCGGCGTCCTCCTCGAACGCGTCACCGGCCGGCCGCTCGACGCCCTCGTCGCCGACCGCGTCACCGGCCCCCTCGGCATGCGCGACACCCTCTTCAACCCGCCGCCCGAACTGCTGCCCCGCGTCGCCGCCACCGAGTACCAGCCGTGGACCGGCCGCGGCATGGTCCGCGGCGGCGTCCACGACGAGAACGCGTGGGCCCTCGGCGGCGTCGCCGGCCACGCCGGGATCTTCTCGACCACCTCCGACATGGCGGTCTTCGCCCAGACGCTGTGCGACGGCGGCCAGTACGCCGGCACCCGCCTCCTTACGGAGGAGACCGTGAGGGAGGTCCTCACCGACCACAACGCCGACATCGGCGCCTCCCCACGCGGGCTGGGCTGGCAGGTGAACCAACGCTCCTACATGGACGCCCTCTGCTCCCCCGTGACGGCGGGTCACACCGGCTACACCGGCACCTCCGTCACCGTGGACCCGGTCTCGCGCGTCGTCCTGGTGCTCCTGACCAACCGCGTGCACCCGACGCGGCAGCGCGGCACCGACAGCGTCTACCGCCGTCGGCCGTCCCGCGCGCTCGCGCGCGCCGTGCCGGTGCGTCCGGCCGTGGGCCGCACGGCGTGGTACGCGGGGCAGGCCGACGCGGCCACCGCCCGCCTCACCGTCCCCCTCGGGCCGTCTTTGGCCGCGACCGGAACGCGTGCCACCTTCCGCCTCTGGTACGACACCGAGGCCGAGTACGACGTGGGCGTCCTCGAAGCCTCCACCGACGAGGGCGGCGGCTGGCGGCCGGTCCCGTTCGAGCTGCGCACCGGCGGCAGCCACGCCGGGGAACACCGGTGGGAGTCCCCCGGCACCTTCCACGGCTACGCCGGCCGCCGGTGGCTCCACGCCACCGTCCCCGAGCTGCCCGCCGGCACGACGCGCCTGCGGTTCACCTACACGACCGACGCCGACTACCAGGGGCGGGGCGTCTACGTGGACGCTCTGCGCGTGTACGCCGGGGACCGGCTGCTGTTCGCCAGCGAACGCCCCGGCGACGCGTCCCGCGTCGTCGCCGAGGGCTGGCGTCCGTCGGCCGACTGACGCGCGATCGACCGCACGGCTGCCCCGCACGGCCCGACACCTCCGGCTCAGGGCCGCCTCCCTGTCTCGGGACCGGAAGCGAGGACACGCCGAAGCAGTGTTCCCGCGACGAGAACGGCGACGAGCCAGCAGGCTCCGAGGGCGAGCGTCGGCCGGTGTCCGATGCCCTCCGCCGCGACCCCGCCCACGGCGTTGCCCACCGCGCCGCCCAGCAGCCAGACACTGACCATCAGGGTGTAGGCCCTGGTGAGCGCGGACCGGGGGGCCAGCGTGTCCAGCAGCGCCGAGGAGGCGATCGCCGACGGTGCACCGCACACACCGACCAGGAACAGCGCGGGAAACAGCAGCGCGAGACTGTTCGCCGCCCATGCCGCCAGCCCGAGCGCCACCGCCGAACCCGCCAGAGCCGCGAGCATCAGCCGAGCGTGGGACCATCGCCACGAGACCGCCCCGAAGACGAGGCCCGCGACGATCTCACCCGCCGAGGACGTCGCGACGAGCACGCCGCCGTCCGCGGCGCTGCCCAGCGAGAGGGCGGCGGCCGGCACGGCGACGGCCACCACACCGGCCGACACACCCGCGCCTCCCATGACCACCAGCAGGACGGCGAGGCCGGTGGCCCCACGGGCGCCCTCCCGGCCGACACGGACACGCAGCGGTCGCCACGACCGGGAAGCCTCCGCTCTGGAGAAGAGCAACGCCGCGCCGCAGGCCAGGAACCCGCCCACCAGCACGGCCTCTCCCGGGCCGGCCGCCACCAGCAGCAGCGACGTCATCAACGGCCCGGTCAGCACCGCCAACTGGAACAGCACCGCCAGCAGCGCGTACCCGGCCGTCCTGGCCCCGACGTCCCGGACCAGTTCGGCCAGCAGAACCCTCATGCTGCCGGTCGTCGCGGGAACGCTCGCTCCCATCCCGGCGCTGGCCACCACGGCGAAACCCCGCCAGGCCACCAGCGGCGTCGCGGTCACCAGGAAGACGCCCCAGGCCGCGCAGGCCAGACCCGCGACGGCGATGACCCTCGCCTGTCCGTGGCGGTCGATCAGCCGGCCCTGCACGCTCAGGCCGACGGCGTTTCCCAGGCCGAACGAAGCCGCCGCTCCACCGCCGAGGGCGAGCGAGCCGGTCCGCTCGTGCGTGTACAGCAACAGGCTCAGGCCCAGCAGGCCCAGGGGGAGCGCGCCGATCACCGTGGCGAGCAAGGGGACGCGTAGGCCGGGAATCCTCAGGACGCCGACATAGCCCTGCATGGGGACACGCCTTTCGAGCATGCCCACCCACCCGGGAGCCGGACTCCCAACGGACCACCGTCGTGAGCGACGGTGGCTGACGCGGCACACCCTACGGCCACCGGGGCGACAGCCTCAACACACCCGGCGACACCGCGTACGTCCGAGTCTCCACGCCGCCCGACCGACCCGCGCTGTCGCGGCGATGCCCGCACGGCGGCGCGCACCGGCCGAGGCAGGTCTGTCCGAGGGCCGTGGGGTCGACGGCCCTCGGACAGAGGCGGTCCTCGGCGACGCTGACGGTGCCGTTCGGCCGCGCCGCCGCCGGTGGCGCTCGTGCGGCTGTCCGCTAGCTCGCGTAGGTCTCGAACTCGGCGACCCTCGGCGTGCCGGACGCACTGGTGATCTGGAAGGTGACCTTCGTCAGGGAGACGGGCGAGAAGTTGATGACGCCCGCGCCGCTGCCGGAGGCCAGGACGGCGCCCGTGCCGTGGTTGACGACGCGCCAGGAGCCGATGGTCCCCTCGGAGCCCGCCGCCTCGCGGATGTTGATCGCGGAGATCGTGGTGGCGGAGCCCCACTTGATCGAGATGGAGCCGGTGGAGCCCGTGGGCGACCAGTAGGTGCTCATGTCACCGTCGCGGACGTTGCCGTAGCTCGTGCCGTCGGCCTTGCTGCTGCCGTCGGAGCCGGCACCGAGGCTGAGGTTGGTGCCGCTGGGCGGGTCGGTCGGGTCCGGCGGGTCGGTCGGGTCCGGGTCCGGCGGGTCCGTGGGGTCCGGGTCCGGCGGGTCGGTCGGGTCGGGGTTCTGCGGCGTGCAGCTGCCGTCCGACACCCGCAGGCCCTTGTTGGCGCCGGCCGTCTGGCTCACCACGCTCGGCACGCAGTTCGCGGCGTCGAGGGTGTAGGAGTACGGAATGCTGACGCTGGTGTTGGACTGCGGGTTGGGTCCCGCGGGGTTGGCGTCGTCGCCGGGCTCGGACCAGGTCACGTTGTCGAAGACGTTGCCGTTGACCTGCCAGTATCCGGCCTGGTCGGTGTAGAAGGTGCCGATGACGTCCTTGGCGTCCTGGAAGTAGTTGTTGTCGATCCTGGCGCGCGCCCCGGCCCGGGAGTTGATGCCCGACTCGTGGATGTCGACGTAGTGGTTGTTGTAGAAGTGGCCGACGCCGCCGCGCAGCAGGGGCGTGCGGGAGTCGATGTTCTGGTACAGGTTGTGGTGGTAGGTGACGTAGCCGTTGGAGGTGTCGCTCTCGCTGGAGCCGATGAGGCCGCCGCGTCCGGAGTTGCGCAGGATGCTGTAGGACAGCGTCACGTACTGGGTGTTGTTCTTCATGTCGAAGAGGCCGTCGTAGCCCTCCGACTCGCCGCCCGAGGCCTCCAGGGTGGTGTGGTCGACCCAGACGTTGCGGACGCCGCTCTCCATGCCGATGGCGTCGCCGCCGTTGGAGGTGGGCGAGCCGGACTTCTTGACGTTCCTGATCGTCACGTTCTGGATGATGATGTTGCTGGCCTCGCGGATGTGGATGCCGATCTGGTCGAACGTGGCCCCACTCCCGACGCCGATGATCGAGACGTTGCTGATCTGCTTGAGCTCGATCACGTCCTCGGCGGTG
>NZ_JBQQBZ010000089.1:0-1599 GCF_052245655.1 Streptomyces sp. 4N509B | reverse complement strand
CATCGTTCGTGGATGCGGAATCAGGGTTTTGGTCCGGAGGTGTTCGATGGTCGTCCGGTGATCGGGATCGCGAACAGCTTCTCGGAGTTGACGCCGTGCAACGCTCACCTGCGGGAACTCGCGGAGGCTGTCAAACGGGGGGTGTGGGAGGGCGGCGGGTTGCCGTTGGAGTTTCCGGTGATGTCGTTGGGTGAGACGTTGATGCGTCCGACGACGATGCTCTACCGCAACCTCCTGGCGATGGAGGCCGAGGAGACGATGCGGGCGAACCCGCTGGACGCCGTGGTGTTGCTCTCCGGTTGTGACAAGACCACGCCCGGCCTGTTGATGGCCGCCGCCAGCGTCGACCTCCCCGCGGTCATGATCACCGGCGGGCCGATGCTCAGCGGCAAGTTCCAGGGCCGTGACATCGGCTCGGGAACGGCCGTGTGGCACCTGTCGGAGGAGGCACGCGCCGGCCGTATCACCTCTGAGGAACTCGCCGAGGCGGAGGGCTGCATGTCCCGCAGCCGTGGCCACTGCATGACCATGGGAACCGCCTCGACCATGGCCTGCCTGGCCGAGGCCCTCGGCTTCCAACTCTCCGGCGCCGCGGCCCTCCCGGCCGTGGACGCCCGCCGCTACGCCCTCGCCCAGGCCGCCGGCCGGCGGGTGGTGGCCATGGCGAACGAGGACGGCCCCCGCCCCTCGGCACTGCTGACGCGCGAGGCGTTGGAGAACGCGATCCGCGTCAACGCCGCCCTGGGCGGCTCCACCAACGCCGTCGTCCACCTCCTGGCCCTGGCCCGCCGCGTCGGGGTGCCGTTGGACCTTGCCGATTTCGACGCCCTGACCGCCGAGGTGCCCGTGCTGGTCGATCTGATGCCCTCGGGCCGGTTCCTGATGGAGGACTTCGCCTACGCCGGCGGCCTGCCCGTCGTGCTGCGTGAACTCGACCAGGCCGGCCTCCTCCACCGCGGCGCGCTGACCGTCAGCGGACGCGGCATCGGCGAGGAGGTCGCCGACGCCCGCTGCCACAACCGCGAGGTGATCCGCACCGTCGCCGAGCCCTTCCGGCCCGCCGGCGAGGGCACCGTCGTCCTGCGCGGCAGCCTCAGCCCCGACGGCGCCGTGTTGAAGGTCTCCGCCGCCACCCCCCACCTCCTCACCCACCGCGGCCGGGCCCTGGTCTTCGACCACGTCGAGGACTACATCGCCGTCGCCGACGACCCGAACCTCCCCGTCGACGCCTCCACCGTGATCGTCGTCCGCAACGCCGGCCCCCGCGGCTACCCCGGCTTCCCCGAAGTCGGCAACGTCCCCGTCCCCAAACGCCTCCTCGACCAGGGCATCACCGACATCGTCCGCGTCAGCGACGCCCGCATGAGCGGCACCGGCTACGGCACCTGCGTCCTGCACGTCGCCCCCGAAGCCGCCATCGGCGGACCCCTCGCCCTCGTCCGCACCGGCGACTGGATCACCCTCGACGTCCCCAACCGCCGCCTCGACCTCGACATCCCCGACACCGAACGCGCCACCCGCGCCGCCACGCACACCCCACCCCCACCCCACCCAGCCGCCGCCCACGCCACCCAACGCGGCTGGACCCGCCTCTACACC
>NZ_JBQQBZ010000087.1:0-1805 GCF_052245655.1 Streptomyces sp. 4N509B | reverse complement strand
GTGGATGTGAGTGGTGTGGGTGGGTTGGTGGGTGGGGTGTTGGGTGTGGTGCGGGCGTTTGTGGGTGATGAGCGGTGGTCGGGTTCGCGTTTGGTTGTGGTGACGCGGGGTGCGGTGGCTGCGGTGGAGGGGGATCGGGTGCCGGGGTTGGCGTGTGCTCCGGTGTGGGGTCTGATCCGTTCCGCGCAGGCGGAGGTGCCTGGGCGTCTGCTGTTGGTTGACCTCGATGCGGCGGTCGATGGTGTCGAGAGTGAGCTGGTCGACGCGGTGTCGTCGGTTCTTGCTGGTGATGAGGTGCAGGTGGTGGTGCGTGGTGGTGGGGTGTTGGTGGCGCGGTTGGTGGGTGTGGGTGTGGGTGGTGGGTTGGTGCCGCCGGTGGGTGTGGGTGGTTGGTCGGTGCAGTCGTTGGGTGGGGGGACGTTGGAGTCGTTGGCGTTGGTGCCTGAGGTGGGTGTGGTGGGTGGTTTGGGGGTTGGTGAGGTGCGGGTGGCGGTGCGTGCTGCGGGGTTGAATTTCCGGGATGTGTTGATGGGGTTGGGGATGTATCCGGGTGAGGCTGTTTTGGGTGGTGAGGCTGCTGGTGTGGTGGTTGAGGTGGGTGAGGGTGTGGAGCATGTGGGGGTTGGTGATCGGGTGTTTGGGTTGATTCAGCGTGGGTTTGGTCCGTTGGCGGTGGTGGATGCGCGGTTGGTGGTGCGGATGCCGGAGGGGTGGTCGTTTGAGGAGGCGGCGTCGGTTCCGGTGGTGTATTTGACGGCGTATTACGGGTTGGTTGATTTGGCGGGGTTGCGGTCGGGTGAGTCGATTTTGGTGCATGCGGCTGCGGGTGGTGTGGGGATGGCTGCGGTGCAGTTGGCGCAGCATTTTGGTGCGCGGGTGTTTGCGACGGCGAGTGAGTCGAAGCAGGCGGCTGTGGTGGAGTTGGGTGTTCCGGTGGATCGGATTGCGTCGTCGCGTGATCTGGATTTCCGGGATGTGTTTTTGGCGGCGACGGGTGGTGCGGGTGTGGATGTGGTGTTGGATTCGTTGGCGCGGGAGTTTGTTGATGCGTCGTTGGAGTTGTTGCCGCGGGGTGGGCGGTTTTTGGAGATGGGGAAGACGGATATTCGTGATCCGGAGCGGGTGGCGGTGGATTATCCGGGGGTGGTGTATGAGGCGTTTGATATGCAGGATGCGGGTCCGGTTCGGATCGGGCAGATGTTGCGTGAGTTGGTGGCGTTGTTTGAGCGGGGTGTGTTGAGGACGGGTCCGATTCGGACGTGGGATGTGCGGCGGGCGCCGGAGGCGTTCCGGTTTATGAGTCAGGCGCGTCATGTGGGGAAGATCGTGTTGACGGTGCCGGCGGGGTTGGACCCGGAGGGCACGGTGCTGATCACGGGTGGTACGGGGACGTTGGGGTCGTTGTTGGCGCGGCATTTGGTGGCGGAGCACGGTGTGCGGTCGCTTGTGTTGACCAGCCGTCGGGGGATGGAGGCCGAGGGGGCGGCTGAGTTGGTGGCGGGGTTGGAGGCGGCGGGTGCGCGGGTGCGGGTGGCGGCGTGTGACGCGGCCGACCGCGACGAGCTGGCCGCGGTGCTGGACGCGATTCCGGCCGAGTGTCCGTTGACGGGTGTGGTGCATGCGGCGGGTGTGGTGGATGACGGGTTGGTGGGGTCGTTGTCGGATGAGCAGGTGCGGCGTGTGGTGCGGCCGAAGGTGGATGCGGCGGTGAATTTGCATGAGTTGACGCGTGGGTTGGATGTTCGGTTGTTTGTGTTGTATTCGTCGGCTGCTGGTGTGTTTGGTAATGCGGGGCAGGCGAATTA
>NZ_JBQQBZ010000086.1:0-2240 GCF_052245655.1 Streptomyces sp. 4N509B | reverse complement strand
CCCATCCACCCGACGCCCCACCAACACCAACCGCCGCACCCCATGCACCTCCACCAACCGACGCACCACCAACCGACCCAACGTCCCCAACCCACCCGACACCAACACCGTCCCCTCAGGATCCAGCTGAAGGAGCTCGTCGGAGCTGTCGGTCACCCGCTCCAGGCGCGGCACGAAGACCCTGCCCGAGCGGATCGCGAGCTGCGGCTCGCCCGTGGCCACGGCGGCGGGCAGCACGCGCTGTGACGCCTCGTCGTCGTCCGTGTCGACCAGGACGAAGCGGCCCGGATGCTCCGTCTGCGCCGACCGCACCAACCCCCACACCGCCGACCCCGCCGGATCCGCCACACCACCATCCGACCCCACCGCAACCGCACCCACCGTCACCACCACCAACGGCCCACCATCACCCTCACCCTCCCCCAACCACCCCTGCACCCGACCCAACACCTCCGCCACCACACCCCGCACCACATCCCCACCCACACCACCACCGCCACCACACCGCACCAACGCCAACCCACCAGACCCAACCTCAGCATCGGCCGCGAGCGGGTGGGGCTGCCACACGACCTCGTGCAGCGGCAGCTCGTCGTGGGCGCGGCGCGCGGCGTTGAGGTGTTCGGCGTTGATCGGTCTGGTCAGCAGCGACTCAACGGTCACCACCGGCACCCCGTCGGCGTCGGAGGCGAGGAGCGACACGGAGTCGTCGGAGCCGTGGACGATCCGCACGCGGAGGCTGGCCGCCCCGGCGGCGTGCAGGGTCACGCCGCGCCAGGAGAAGGGGAGGCGACCGCTGTCGCTCGCCATGGCGGCCGGTGTCAGGCCGGTGGCGTGCAGGGCCGCGTCGAGCAGAGCGGGGTGGACGCCGTAGGCGTCGGCTTCGTCCTGGAGCGCCTCCGCCAGTTCGAGTTCGGCGAAGATCTGGTCGCCGATGCGCCAGGCGGCGCGGACGCCCTGGAAGAGCGGCCCGTAGCGCAGCCCGAGCGCGGCTGCCCGCTCGTAGAGGCCGTCGAGCGACAGGGGTTCGGCGCCGGGCGGCGGCCACGCGGCGGCCAGCTCGTCCACCAGGTCGTCGGACGGCTGGCGGCGCACGGGACCCACGACGCCGCTCGCGTGCCGGACCCATTCGTCGGTCGTCTCGGTGTCGCCGACGTGGCGGGAGTGCAGCGTCACCTCCCGCTGCCCGTCGGCGTCGGGTGCGCCCAGCTCAAGCTGGAGCTGCACCTCTCCACGTTCGGGCAGGGTGAGCGGCGTCTCCAGGGTCAACTCCTCGACGGAGTGGCACCCGGACTGGTGGGCGGCGTGCAGGACGAGCTCCAGCAGACCGGTGCCGGGGAGGAGGACGACGTCGTTCACCGCGTGGTCGGCGAGCCAGGGCTGGGCGGCCAGCGAGAGCCGGCCCGTGAACAGGAACCCGTCCGACTGGGCCAGCCCCACCCAGGCCCCCAGCAACGGATGGCCCGTCGCCTCCAGTCCACCACCCGCAGCCGGCTGACCGCCCGACCCGAGCCAGAACCGTTCCCGTTGGAAGGGGTAGGTCGGTATGTCGACCTGGCGGCCGGTTGGCAGAACCTTCGCCCACTCCACCGGAACACCGTGCACCCACGCCTCACCCAACGAGGCGACGAACCGCTCCCAACCACCCTCACCCCGCCGCAACGTCCCAACCGCGACCGCGTCCTCGATCCCCACCGCGAGGACCGGATGGGCACTCACCTCGACGAAGACGCCGAAGCCCTGGGCGGCCAGGGCATGTGTGACCTGGCCGAACCGGACGGTCTGCCGCAGGTTGTCGAACCAGTACTCCGCCGTCAGCTCCGTCGTGTCGATGACCTCCCCGGTGACGGTGGAGTAGAACGGCACCCGACCCGACACCGGCTCGATCACCGCCAGATCGGCCAGGATCCGCTCCCGCAACTCCTCCACCTGCGACGAATGCGACGCGTAGTCCACGGGGATGCGGCGTGCCCGCACCCCGTCGTACTCGCAGGCCGCCACCAGCTCGTCCAACGCCGCCGGCTCACCCGACACCACCGTCGCCCGCGGACCATTCACCGCCGCCACCGACAACCGACCCGGCCACCCCCCGATGCGTGTCTCCACCGCATCCACCGGCTCGTTCACCGACACCATCCCCCCACGACCCGCAAGCGCCGCCCGGATCGCCTGGCTGCGCAACGCCACCACCCGCGCCCCATCCGACAACGACAACCCACCCGCCACCACCGCCGCCGCAA
>NZ_JBQQBZ010000085.1:0-3097 GCF_052245655.1 Streptomyces sp. 4N509B | reverse complement strand
GTTCTGGATGATGATGTTGCTGGCCTCGCGGATGTGGATGCCGATCTGGTCGAACGTGGCCCCACTCCCGACGCCGATGATCGAGACGTTGCTGATCTGCTTGAGCTCGATCACGTCCTCGGCGGTGCTGCAACTGTCGCCGGAGACCTTGCTGGTGTTGCCGTGGTTGATGGTCCCCTCGACCTGGATGATGATCGGGGTGTCCTCGCTGGCCCGGTTACACAGGGCCTGGTGGATCGCGGTACCGGTGGTGGCCCGCACCGTCTGTCCACCCTCGCCGCCGGTGGTGCCACCGTTCTGGGTCGCGTACCCGGTGACGCCACCGGTCGCCGCCGACGCCGACTCGGGCATCGACATCACCACGCCCGTCGCGGCGGCGACGGCCATCAGGGCCAGCGACGAATAGAGTCGCAGTGCGACTGGTCGTCTCATCCTCGTCTTCCTCTTCCCTCTCGTTCTCACATGCCGGCTACTCCGTCGTCGAGGCATGGGGCTGCTGGCGAGGGCACGTCAGCTACCTCGACGCGTGGGGCGGGGCACCCTTCGCGTGGCGAACCGGGCCGCGGCCCGGAGTCGCGGTGAACGTTCAGGCGGCAGCTTTCTGCCAGGGGCATGACAGAAAGAACCCCCATTCACGCGCCGACCACCGGAACCAGCGACGTCGTCCAGCCACCGGCTCATAAGCGACCGTCACCGACGGAACCGTGACGGACAGCGCGCCGCGTCTCGCTCATGGCGTGCACCCTTCGTCCACGGCGCGTCACCATCCCGGGGCGAAGCGCTTGCGACGGAACACTGGCGGCTCGTACACAGTGTCACGACGGAGGCCGCGACGTTTGCCTTCGCTGACGACCCTCCATCAGGAAAGCGCTTTCTAGTGCTGTGTTGGGAGAGTAGGGCGCAACCGTTGCACTGGCAAGAGATCGCTCAGGATCCGCCCCAAGACGGCTCGCCCCCGCGAAACCTCCGACCTGACGAGAATCTTCACCAACATGGCCGCCAGGGGACGGAGTTGCGAGCAGGACCTGCCCCAGCCCCCGCGAAACCCGAGGTCAACGCCCCGACGCTCCGAGCGCGACCCTCACACCGGCCACCTCGCTGCGCTCCACCCCACCGGGAACAGAACTGACCGCTAGCACCCTTCGCCCCCCTGACACGACGGGCGGCGCGCGCCGGCCGCCCGTCCCCCCACCCACCAGCCGGGCACCGCCCGAGCGGGTGGCGCCACCCGCCTCGGCCTGCGTCACGCCCATCCGCGACCCGCGCCGTCGGCGGATCACGTGGACCACGGTGGCTCTCATGCGCCGGAAGCCCTGGCCTTCAGCGCGCCCAGATCAGGAGCCTCAGCCTGGGAGCCCGGCACGACTCGACCGATGCGCCGACCGCCCGGATGAGCGGAGAGTTCCGCGAGGGCTTGCATCGGGGTCAACCCTCTGGCCTTGCAGTCGCGCAACTTGAGAGTCCACGACACGGCCGCGTTAGCCGCGTCATCCCCTGAGCCGTCCGGCAGAAGGAACGCGGCGGCGCCGTCCTCGTCAGCCGCCCAGATGTAGCCGTAGAACACGCCCTCGTTGGCGACCTCAACGTAGTGGACTGCTTTGACAGTGCTAGCTTTGTACCTTTCTGGACCTCCTGGGACCCGCCTTGGCTGGAGGTCTTCCAACATTCGAGGCGACATGTTGTTTTCCGTATTCATAAAGTTCATCCTTCGATCGTCGTGAACTAGACTGGCTTCACTACGGCATAAATCTGCCATTGCCCATTGTATTGGAACGCGCGCGTCACCTCATAGCTCAGGCCTCGCCCGAGCAGCAATTCGCGCTCGCCCGCTCCGAACGCTGACAACCTCTCAACCCACAGGGCAGGGGTCCCTGCGGGAACTCGCAGATGAAGGACCGCTTCCCGTCCGGCGAACGCAGATGCCGGATCGCCCAGCGATGTGGACATGTATGAGGCATCCGTGAACGTCTCGCCCATCATATCGATGGGTTCCACATCGTAATGACCCAATCCCGTCCCTCTTACAACGATAACGTCTTCCGGAAGAGGATTCCCACTCATCACCTCGTCGATCCGCGCGATGTCATCGAGAACGTGAGGCGTTCCGAGTGCTTCGTTCCCACGGAGGAACCCGTTGATGTCCTGGTAGGTAGGCCGCCCCTGAGGGTGAGGGGGCTCCACCGTGTAGTCGTGCACCGCCTGCCGTTGAGCATGCGGGAGGTTGTCGGCATACTCGTTCCAGTGAGCAGCTCCGTAGCGCATGGCGTCGTGGTTGTCGACAAACGATACAGCGCCGTTCCTGATTTCAGCTTCAGCCACCAGGAACTGCTCTTCGGGGGTCAGCTCCTCCCAAGTCCCCGCCGGAAGGCTCCCGTGCCCAACTTCTGCCTCGCGTGAAGGCGGGGCTGCCCCGTGGTCCCGACTAACAGCGGACTGGTCTCCAGGGCTGTCCCAAGGGTCGCCGCTGACCGGACCACCGGAATGGAAACCGTTAGCGCCCCCCTCACCCGCAGCCGTCGTGCGATTTTCGGCTTCTGCGGTACGCCCGTTGGTAATTCTCTCCGTGTGAGCGGAATATCTTTGGGAGGAGCGGTCGGCGTGGGCCGCAGCATGGTTCAGCTCATCACTGACGACCCCGGGACGATCCGGGTAGTTGGCGTAAGGCTCAGCAGGTGCGTCCTGGTAACGAACCACGATGCCGTCCGAGTTGGCGATCACCCCGTTGGGGAGGAGCAGCTCTCCGGTTTCGGGATCGAGGACGGCTCCCTCGGGAACCAAGTCTTCGGGGTTGTGGGGGATGAGGATGGTGCTGTCGTCGAGCCGGAGTGTGGCGGTGCCGAGGGGGAGGTCGTCGAGGGTGGGGTTGGGTGGGATGGTGGTGCTGTCGGGGAGGCGGTAGCCGGCGTTGTCGGGCAGGCGGGTGGCGTCGATCGCGTTGATGGCGGCGAGGTGGGCGGTGAGGTCGGGAAGGCGCAGGGCCGAGAACGCGGCGGAGGTGCCCCGGGCGACGTGGGTCATGGGGTCGAGGGCGCGGCCGGCGTGGGTGGCGGCGCGGGCTGCGGTCGAGGCGGTGCGGGCTGCTGCTCCGGTGGCGACG
>NZ_JBQQBZ010000084.1:0-3182 GCF_052245655.1 Streptomyces sp. 4N509B | reverse complement strand
CCCCCCCCCTCCGCTCTTTTCTAGGCTGGGCTCACCGTGGGCAACCCTTGTCAACCACGCCTCGGGGCTGACCGAGGTACGCCGCCGGGGCGTCCGGCGTCCACCGGTCCGGGCCGGGCCCGTAGCATCGGCCCGTGCGCATCCTGACGTGGAACCTGTGGTGGCGGTTCGGACCCTGGGAGCAGCGGCGTAAGGCGATCCTGGCCGTGCTCAGGGAGGAGCGACCCGACGTCGTCGGGCTCCAGGAGGTCTGGGAGCTGGGCGGGGAGAACCTCGCGGGCTGGCTGGCCGAGGAGCTCGGGATGCACTGGGCCTGGGCGCCGGGGGAGCTGTTGCCGCACTGGCGTGAACGGCTGGGGGACGTCCCCGGGGGCGTCGGGAACGCGGTGCTCAGCCGCTGGCCGATCGTCGAGACCGCCGTGGAGCGACTGCCCGTGGCGGGCGGCCCGCCGGAGGTCCGCACGGCGCTGTACGCGCTGGTCGACGCGGCGGGCGGGGCCCGTGTGCCGTTCTTCACCACCCACCTGCACTCCGCGTCCGGCGGCTCCGCCGTGCGGTGCGAGCAGGTCAGGGCGCTGGCGCGGTTCGTGGCCGCGCGCCGCGGACCCGGCCCGTTCCCGCCCGTGGTCACGGGCGACTTCAACGCCCTGCCCGAGTCGGACGAGGTGCGGCTCTTCGGCGGCATGGTGACCGCGCCGGCCGTGCCGGGCCAGGTGATGCTCGACGCGTGGTACCGGGCCGAGCCCGGCGCCACGCCGTACACCTGGGACGGCGCGAACCCCTACCTCGAGGGCCTGGCGTGGTTCGACGCGCGCATCGACTACGTCCACGTGGGCGTTCCCGGACCCGGTGGCGAGGGCCGGGTGCTCTCCGCGCGGCGGGCGGGCGCCGGCCCGGTCGAGGGCTACTGGGGCTCGGACCACACGGCCGTGGTGGCCGGGCTGGCCGGAGCCCGGGCGTCGGCGTAGGGGGCTGGGCGTCCGCGTGACGCCGACCGGCCCCCGCCGGCCCTCAGGTTCGCCGCCCGCCCGCCCTCACAGCGGCGGCGCCGTCGGGCCGTCCGGCCGGGCGTGCCGGCCCTCCACGACGGCGCGGGCGAGCTCGGCGACGTCCTCCTCGGGCAGCCGGCGGAAGCCGTCCTCCGTCACGACCGTGACCAGGGGGTACAGCTTGCGGGTCAGGTCGGGACCGCCGGTGGCGGTGTCCTCCTCGGCAGCGTCGTAGAGCGCCTGGATGACGGCCGTGGTGACCTCCCGCTCCGCCATGTCCTCGCGGTAGAGCTTCTTCAACGCGCCGCGCGCGAAGATCGATCCCGAGCCGGTGGCCGCGAAACCCTGCTCCTCGTGCTGGCCGCCCGCGACGTCGAAGGAGAAGATCCGCCCGCGTCCGGCGCCGAGGTCGTAGCCGGCGAAGATCGGGATGAAGGCGAGGCCCTGCATGGCGAGGCTGAGGTTGCCGCGGATCATCGTGCTCAGGCGGTTGGCCTTGCCGACCAGGGACAGGGGGACGCCCTCGACCTTCTCGTAGTGCTCCAGCTCCAGTTGGAAGAGCCGGATCATCTCCACGCTCGGGCCGAGGCTGCCGGACATGCCGATCGCGGAGAACTCGTCGGCGGGGAAGACCTTCTCGGCCTCGCGGTGGGCGATCATGCCGCCGGCCGTGACCCGCCGGTCCCCGGCGAGCAGCACGCCGTCGGCGTACGCGGCGGCCACGATCGTCGTGCCGTGGGGGATGGCCGAGGCGTCGACGGCCCCGGGGAGCTGACGGCCCGACGGCAGCGCGCCGGGGGCGTGGCGGGCGAGGAAGTCCACGAACGAGGCGGAGCCCGGCTCGAGGAACGTGGCGGGCAACTCCCCCCAGCCAGAGACGTCTACGGACACGTCGAACCCCTCTCTCCGCCGCTTCTCCCGTCCGTGGACCGCGCGCACGCGGGCCGCGCCCATCGTAGGCACAAGATCCCCGCGCGTCACCGGCGTCGCGCGAGGTCGGTCGGGCGGGAACGCCGAGGTGGGACGGGTGGGGCGGGGCGGGCGGCCCGCCGTGGGCGGGCGTGGGGCCGAACCGTCAGAGACCGACGGGGATCTCCGGGAGGTGCTCCCAGAGCTGACGGAGCGAGGCGTACCCGCGGTCGGGCACCTGTCGCAGCACCTCCAGCACCTCGGGCCGGGCTCCCGCGGCGGCGGCCAGGATCTCCGCCCGGTCCGCCGTGCCGCGTTCGAAGAGGGCGCCGAGATGGTCGGCGATCTCCACCCGCGTGACCTCGGTCGTCATGTCTGCACACCTTCGTTGGGTGTCGTACGTCAGGGGTTCGCCGGCGCCGGTTCCGCCCGCCGGTTCCGCCCGCGGCGGCCACCTGCCGGCCGACCCCATCAACCCACCCCGGGGCGTATCGCGTTCGACGGCCGGGTGGACGCGCCGCGTCCGTCAGGTGACCGCTCCCCGACGCGCCCGTGGCCGGCGCGCCGGGCCGCCGGACCCGGGGGGCGACGACCCCGGGGTTATCCGGATGACCAGGCGAGACCGGCCGCCTACGCTACGTCCCATGCGCCTCGCGATACGGGAGATGACCGCCGCCGACGCCCCGGCCGTCGCGCGGCTGCGGACCGAGGGCTGGCTGCACGCCTACGCGGATCTGGTGCCGCGCGAGGTGCTCGACGGCATGGACTCCGAGCAGTTCGCGCAGGGGCTGCGACGCATGCTGTCCGAGCAGGGGCCGGACCGCCCGCAGTTCGTCGCGCACCGGCTGGAGCCTGGCGGCGGGGACGTGGTCGGCTGGGCCGCCGTCGGCCCGTACCGGCCGGTCGCCGGCGTGGACCCCGACGCGGCCGACGGTGTCGCGCCCGCCGGCGGCGGGTCCGAGGGCAGGGCCGAGAGGGACGAGGCGGGCGGGCGGCGGGACGAGCCGTGGGGCGAGGTGTACGCGCTCTACGTGCTTCCCGGGTTCCTCGGCCGTGGCGTCGGCCGCTCGCTGATGGGCCGGGCGCTCGACGCCCTCGCCGCGGCGGGGCGCCCGCGTGCCCGGCTGTGGGTGCTGCGGGACAACGCGCCCGCCCGCCGCTTCTACGAGCGGGCCGGCTTCCGGGCCGACGGCGCGGAGAACGTGATCACCATGGCCGGCGCGGGGGTGCCGGAGGTCCGGTACGCGGCGACGCTGCCGGTGCGCCCGTGACGGGGGCCACAGG
>NZ_JBQQBZ010000083.1:0-3205 GCF_052245655.1 Streptomyces sp. 4N509B | reverse complement strand
TGGGTGTGTGGGTGTGTTCCTTGTTGCTGGTTGATTTGTGCATAGTGGACGCGAGCATCTGTGGCCAAGTTGTTAAGGGCGCATGGTGGATGCCTTGGCACCAGGAACCGATGAAGGACGTGGGAGGCCGCGATAGGCCCCGGGGAGTTGTCAACCGAGCTGTGATCCGGGGGTGTCCGAATGGGGGAACCCGGCAGTCGTTATGGGCTGTCACCTGCCGTTGAATGCATAGGCGGTAGGAGGGAACGCGGGGAAGTGAAACATCTCAGTACCCGCAGGAAGAGAAAACAACCGTGATTCCGGGAGTAGTGGTGAGCGAAACCGGATGAGGCTAAACCGTTCACGTGTGATACCCGGCAGGGGTTGCGTGTGCGGGGTTGTGGGCGCTGTCTGGACTGTTCTGCCGGATGGTCGGCGAGTGAGAAATCGCAGGTATAGGCGAAGGGCATGCGAAAGGCCTGGCGTAGAGGGTAAGACCCCCGTAGCTGAAATGTCTGTGACTCGTTGGGGCAGTGGCCCGAGTAGCATGGGGCTCGAGGAATCCCGTGTGAATCTGCCAGGACCACCTGGTAAGCCTGAATATTCCCTGGTGACCGATAGCGGATAGTACCGTGAGGGAATGGTGAAAAGTACCGCGGGAGCGGAGTGAAAGAGTACCTGAAACCATGTGCCTACAAGCCGTGGGAGCGTCGCAGCAGCTCACTTGTGGGTTGTTGTCGTGACTGCGTGCCTTTTGAAGAATGAGCCTGCGAGTGTGGGTGTGTCGCTTGGTTAACCCGTGTGGGGGAGCCGGAGCGAAAGCGAGTCCGAAGAGGGCGCGTGTGGTGGCATGCCTAGGACCCGAAGCGGGGTGATCTAGCCATGGGCAGGGTGAAGCGTGGGTAAGACCGCGTGGAGGCCCGAACCCACCAGAGTTGAAAATCTGGGGGATGACCTGTGGTTAGGGGTGAAAGGCCAATCAGACTCCGTGATAGCTGGTTCTCCCCGAAATGCATTTAGGTGCAGCGTCATGTGGTGCTTGTCGGAGGTAGGGCGCTGGGTAGGTGATGGGCCTTACCGGGTTACTGACCTTAGCCAAACTTCGAATGCCGGCAAGTTTCAGCGTGGCAGTGAGACTGCGGGGGATAAGCTTCGTGGTCGAGAGGGAAACAGCCCAGAGCATCGACTAAGGCCCCTAAGCGTGTGCTAAGTGGGAAAGGATGTGGAGTCGCTTAGACAGCCAGGAGGTTGGCTTAGAAGCAGCCATCCTTGAAAGAGTGCGTAATAGCTCACTGGTCGAGTGATTCCGCGCCGACAATGTAGCGGGGCTCAAGTACACCGCCGACGTCGTGTCATGCGTAGCCTTTGGTTGCGTGTGGGTAGGGGAGCGTCGTGCACCGGGTGAAGCGGCCGGGTAACTGTGTCGTGGACGGTGTGCGAGTGAGAATGCAGGCATGAGTAGCGATTCACCAGTGGGAAACTGGTGCGCCGATTGACTAAGGGTTCCTGGGTCAAGTTGATCTGCCCAGGGTAAGTCGGGGCCTAAGGCGAGGCCGACAGGCGTAGTCGATGGATAACCGGTTGATATTCCGGTACCCGCCGTGAAGCGCCAACGCTGAATCTCCTGATGCTAAGCCCGTGAAGCTGGTGGTTCCCTTCGGGGGGCTGCTGTGTGGATCCGGTGGCCCGAGGGGGTAGTAGGTGAGTGATGGGGTGACGCAGGAAGGTAGTCCAGCCCGGGCGGTGGTTGTCCCGGGGTAAGGGTGTAGCCTGCCGTGCAGGGAAATCCGTGCGGCTGGGTCTTCGAGATCCGAGGGTGAGGCCTGATGCCGAGCCGATTGTGGTGAAGTGGATGATCCTATGCTGTCGAGAAAAGCCTCTAGCGAGTTTTGTGGCGGCCCGTACCCTAAACCGACTCAGGTGGTCAGGTAGAGTATACCGAGGCGTTCGGGTGAACTGTGGTTAAGGAACTCGGCAAATTGCCCCCGTAACTTCGGGAGAAGGGGGGCCATTTCTGGTGAAGACCCGTTGCGGTTGGAGCTGGGGGTGGCCGCAGAGACCAGCGAGAAGCGACTGTTTACTAAAAACACAGGTCCGTGCGAAGCTGTAAGGCGATGTATACGGACTGACGCCTGCCCGGTGCTGGAACGTTAAGGGGACTGGTTAGCCCTTTGGGGTGAAGCTGGGAACTTAAGCGCCAGTAAACGGCGGTGGTAACTATAACCATCCTAAGGTAGCGAAATTCCTTGTCGGGTAAGTTCCGACCTGCACGAATGGCGTAACGACTTCTCGACTGTCTCAACCACAGGCCCGGTGAAATTGCACTACGAGTAAAGATGCTCGTTTCGCGCAGCAGGACGGAAAGACCCCGGGACCTTTACTACAGCTTGATATTGGTGTTCGGTTCGGTTTGTGTAGGATAGGTGGGAGACTGTGAAACTCCAGCGCCAGCTGGGGTGGAGTCATTGGTGAAATACCACTCTGATCGTGCTGGATGCCTGAACCTGGGTCCGTGATCCGGATCGGGGACAGTGTCTGGTGGGTAGTTTAACTGGGGCGGTTGCCTCCTAAAGGGTAACGGAGGCGCCCAAAGGTTCCCTCAGCCTGGTTGGTTATCAGGTGGTGAGTGTAAGTGCACAAGGGAGCTTGACTGTGAGACTGGCGGGTCGAGCAGGTGCGAAAGCAGGGACTAGTGATCCGGCGGTGGCTTGTGGGAGCGCCGTCGCTCAACGGATAAAAGGTACCCCGGGGATAACAGGCTGATCTTCCCCAAGAGTCCGTATCGACGGGATGGTTTGGCACCTCGATGTCGGCTCGTCGCATCCTGGGGCTGGAGTTGGTCCCAAGGGTTGGGCTGTTCGCCCATTAAAGCGGTACGCGAGCTGGGTTTAGAACGTCGTGAGACAGTTCGGTCCCTATCCGCTGTGCGCGTTGGAGTCTTGAGAAGGGCTGTCCCTAGTACGAGAGGACCGGGACGGACGGACCTCTGGTGTGCCAGTTGTCCCGCCAGGGGCATGGCTGGTTGGCTACGTTCGGGAAGGATAACCGCTGAAAGCATCTAAGCGGGAAGCCTGCTTCGAGATGAGGACTCCCACCTCCTTTGAGGGGGTAAGGCTCCCGGTAGACGACCGGGTTGATAGGCCAGGGATGGAAGCCCTGTGAGGGGTGGAGTTGACTGGTACTAATAGGCCGAGGGCTTGTCCGCAGATGCTCGCGTCCACTATGA
>NZ_JBQQBZ010000082.1:0-4101 GCF_052245655.1 Streptomyces sp. 4N509B | reverse complement strand
GTGAGGGTGGCTTCCTCTATGACGCGGCGGACTTCGATCCGCAGCTGTTCGGGATCAGCCCACGCGAAGCCCTCGCGATGGACCCCCAGCAACGCCTCCTCCTCGAAAGCGCCTGGGAAGCACTCGAGCGAGCAGGGCTTCCGCCCACCTCGCTGAAGGGCACGTCCAGCGGCGTCTTCATCGGCGCCGGCTACCCGAGCTACCTGACCGATCTCCAGTACACCCCCGAGGCGGTCGAGGGCTTCTCCCTCACCGGGACCACCACCAGCGTCATCTCCGGCCGGGTGGCCTACACGCTGGGGCTCGAGGGCCCGGCGGTGACGGTGGACACGGCGTGTTCGTCGTCGCTGGTGGCGCTGCACCTGGCGGTGCAGTCGCTGCGGAACGGCGAGTGCGACATGGCACTGGCCGGCGGCGTGACGGTCATGCCGAAGCCGGGGATCTTCGTGGAGTTCAGCCGGCAGCGCGGCCTGGCGCCGAACGGGCGATGCAAGCCGTTCGCCGCCGCCGCCGACGGCACCGGCTGGGCCGAGGGCGCGGGCGTCATCGTCGTCGAGCGGCTGACCGACGCCCTGCGCAAGGGACACCGCGTGCTCGCGGTCGTCCGCGGCTCCGCCATCAACCAGGACGGCGCCAGCAACGGCCTGAGCGCCCCGAACGGACCGTCCCAGCAGCGCGTCATCCGCCAGGCCCTGGCCAACGCCGGCCTGACGACCAACGACATCGACGCCGTCGAGGCCCACGGCACCGGCACCGCCCTCGGCGACCCGATCGAGGCCGAGGCCCTGATCGCCACCTACGGCCAGGACCGCTCCGAGGACCAGCCACTCTGGCTGGGATCTCTGAAGTCGAACATCGGCCACACCCAGGCCGCCTCCGGCATCGCCGGCATCATCAAGATGGTCATGGCCATGCGCGAGGGCGTGCTGCCGCGCAGCCTGCACGTCGACGAGCCGACGCCCCACGTCGACTGGTCCTCGGGCACGGTCTCGCTGCTGACCGAGGCGCGGAACTGGGACGTCGCCGACGACCGGCCGCGTCGTGCCGGCGTGTCGTCGTTCGGCATCAGCGGCACCAACGCCCACGTGATTCTCGAACAGGCCGCGGCGGACCACGCCGCCGACGCGCCGCTGGTGGTGCGGGGTGCCGACGGCGGGCCGGTGTGGGAAGGGCCGGTTGTGCCCTGGGTCGTCTCCGCGGCGAACGAGACGGCCCTCGCAGCCCAGGCGGAGCGGCTGGCCGATGCCGTCGACGCGGCCGGCAGCCACGCCGACGCCGTGGACGTGGGCTGGGGCCTGGTCTCGGCACGGGCGGTGCTGGAACACCGAGCCGTGGTCTGGGGCACCAGTGCCTCGGAGCTGACGAGCACCCTGCGCGGCCTCGCCCCCGAGTCGGCTCCGGCGGCGAACGCCGTCAGCGGCTCCTCGGGCGTCGGTGCCGCCGCCGGCACGGTCTTCGTGTTCCCGGGCCAGGGCTCGCAGTGGATCGGCATGGGGCGTGGGCTGCTGGAGAGCTCGCCCGTCTTCGCGGCGCGGTTGGCGGAGTGTGAGGCGGCGCTCGCCCCGTTCGTCGACTGGTCGCTGAGCGAGGTGTTGGCGTCGGACGACGACGGCTGGCTGGAGCAGGTCGACGTCGTGCAGCCGGTGCTGTGGGCCGTCATGGTCTCCCTCGCGGCCGTGTGGGAGTCCTTCGGTGTGACGCCCTCCGCCGTCATCGGTCACTCGCAGGGCGAGATCGCGGCGGCCGTGGTCGCCGGTGGTCTGTCGGTCGAGGACGGTGCCCGTGTGGTGGCGTTGCGGTCGGCGGCGATCAACGAGCTGGGTGGGGGTGGCGGCATGGTGTCGCTGGCCGTCAGCTCCCAGCGAGCCGAGGAACTGCTGGCCTCCGCCGGTGTGGCGGAGCGGGTGTCGGTGGCGGCGTTCAACGGCCCGTCGGCGACGGTGGTCGCCGGTGACGCCGACGGCCTCGACACGCTGATGGCCGCCGCCGAGGCGGCCGGCGTCCGGGCCCGTCGCGTGCCGGTGGACTACGCCTCGCACTCCGCCCACATCGAGGCCATCGAGGGTCGGTTGGCGGAGGTGCTCGCGCCGGTGCGTCCGGTCGCCTCCCGCGTCCCCCTCATCTCCGCGGTGACGGGCGAGACGCTCGACACGGCCGGGATGGACGGCGCGTACTGGTACCGGAACCTGCGTCAGCCGGTGCTCTTCAGCAATGCCGTGGAGACCGCCCTGCGCCTGGGATACGGCCGTTTCGTCGAGGTCAGCGCGCACCCGGTCCTGACGATGAGCGTGCAGGCCATCGCGGAGGAGTCCGCCGAGGGTCAGGTCGTTGTCGTCGGCACCCTGCGGCGTGCGGAGGACGAGGCGAACCGGCTGCTGGCGAACGTTGCCGAGCTGTGGGTGAACGGCACGACCGTCGACTGGTCCGCCTTCTACGCCGGCCGCGCCGTTCAGCGCGTCGACCTGCCGACCTACGCCTTCCAGCGTGAGCGGTACTGGCTGGTCGAGGAGACCGGTGGCCGGACGGACGTCACCGGCGTGGGCCTGACGGCCGCCGAGCACCCGTTCCTCGGTGTCGCGGCCGACCTGGCGGGCGACGGCGGCGTCATGCTCACGGGCCGGCTGTCGCTGCGGACGCACCCGTGGCTGGCGGACCACGCCGTCGACGGCACGGTCCTCTTCCCCGGCACCGGTTTCGTCGAGCTGGCGGTGCGCGCCGGAGACCAGGTGGGGTGCCAGCACCTGCGGGAGCTGACGGTGCAGGCCCCGCTCGTGCTTCCCCAGCAGGGCGGTGTCCTTCTCCAGGTCACCGTCGCGGCCGCGGACGAGGCCGGGCGTCGGACCGTGCGGGTGTACTCGCGGAGCGAGGACGCCGACGCGCAGCAGCCGTGGGTGTGTCACGCCGAGGGTGTGCTCGTGCCCGAGCAGCCCGTGGTGTCGGAGACGGATCTCTCGGTGTGGCCGCCGGCCGGTGCCGAGGTCGTGGACGTGTCGGAGTTCTACCCGGCCGCCGCCGAGGCGGGCTACGGCTATGGCCCTGTCTTCCAGGGGCTGCGTGCGGTGTGGCGGCGCGGCGAGGAGGTCTTCGCCGAGGTCGCCCTGCCGGAGGAGGAGCAGCCGGAGGCCGGCCAGTACGGCATCCACCCCGCGCTGCTGGACGCCGTGCTGCACGCCAACGGCATCGTCGCCGGACTCGACGACGGTGTACGGCTGCCGTTCGCGTGGTCGGGCGTGTCGCTGCTGGCGGTCGGCGCCGGGTCGGCGCGGGCACGACTGGTGGCGACGGGTGCGGACACGATGGCCGTACAGGTCGCCGACCGGTCCGGCCAGCTGGTGGCGGCGGTGGAGTCGCTGACCGTGCGACCGGTGACCGCGGAACAGCTCAGGTCCGCTGCCGGCGGTGCCGCGGACCCGGCGCGTTCGGTGTTCCGCCTGGACTGGGTGCCGGCGGGCGCCGCGACGGAGGACGGCGACGCCGTTCCGTCGGTGGACGAGTGGGTGGTGCTCGGCGAGGACCGGTTCGGGATCGGTGTGCGCGCTGTCGCCCGCCTGGACGAGCTGGTGGGCGGCCAGGACGGTGACCTGGACGGAAGCGGTGTGCCGCCCGTGGTCGTGGTCGCCGTCGACGGCGGAGAGGGCGCGGCCGTCGCGGACGACGGCCTGGTCCGGGCCGTCCACACGGTGTCGGCACAGGTGCTCGACGTGTTGCAGCAGTGGCTGGCGGAGGAGCGGCTGGCGGACTCGCGCCTGGTGGTCGTGACGCGTGGCGCCGTGGCCGCGGGTGACGAGGAGCGGGTCACCGGACTGGCCGACTCCGCGGTGTGGGGCCTGGTGCGGTCGGCCCAGTCGGAGAACCCGGGTCGCGTGTCGCTGGTGGACCTCGACCCGGCCGTCGAGGTGGGTGCCGAGGCGCGTGCCGAGACGGCTGTCGGCGAGGCGATCGCCGCGGCTCTGGCCACCGGCGAAGGACAGTCGGCGGTTCGTGGTGGTGGGGTGTTGGTGCCGCGGTTGGTGCGTGTGGTGGGTGTTGTGGGTGGGGTGTCTGCTGGTGTGGTGGGTTCGGTTGCGGGTGGGACGGTGTTGGTGACGGGTGGGACGGGGA
>NZ_JBQQBZ010000081.1:0-4104 GCF_052245655.1 Streptomyces sp. 4N509B | reverse complement strand
CCACCGCAGCCACCGCACCCCGCGTCACCACAACCAAACGCGAACCCGACCACCGCTCATCACCCACAAACGCCCGCACCACACCCAACACCCCACCCACCAACCCACCCACACCACTCACATCCACCGCACCCGCACCCGCACCCGCAGCATCCAGCAACGGCAACACCACCACCGACGGAACCACCCCACCCTCAACCGCACCCACCAACTCACCCACACCCACCTCACCCACACCCGACAACACCAACCACCCATCCGAAACACCACCACCAGCAACCACCTCACCCACCCGCGACCACTCCACCCGGAACAACCCATCCACACCCCCACCACCAACACCCGCCACCAACTGCCCAGCACCCACCGCCCGCAACACCAACGACTCGACCGCCATGACGGGCCGTCCCGCCTCGTCAGCGACGGACAGCTCCAACCCGTCCGGCCCGGCCGGCGCCACACGCACCCGCACCGACGACGCACCCGACGCCACCAGAGACACACCAGACCACGCGAACGGCAGACGCAGCCCTTCGCCCGTCGCACCAGCCGTCGTCAACATCCCCGCGTGGAGCACCGCGTCCAGCAGCGCCGGGTGGATCCCGTAGCGCGACGCCTCCGACTCCACACCCTCCGGCAACGCGACCTCGGCAAAGACCTCCTCACCGCGCCGCCACGCCGCACGCAGCCCCTGGAAGACAGGGCCATACCCGTACCCAGCCCGCTCCGCGTCGGCGTAGAAACCGGACACGTCCACGACCTCAGCACCAACAGGAGGCCACACGACGAGATCGGCGTCGGTCTCGCTGTCCTGTGCGTGCCCGAGGACGCCTTCGGCGTGCGTGATCCACTGCTGGTCGGCACTCGTGTCCTCGACACGGGAGTAGATGCGCAGCTCGCGCTGGCCGGTGTCGTCGGCAGCGCCGACGACGACCTGGACCTGCACGCCCCCGCGCTCGGGCAGGACGAGCGGCGCCTGCAACGTCAACTCGCTCAGCAGCCCGCAGCCGACCTCGTCACCAGCACGCACCGCCAGCTCGACGAAGCCCGTCCCCGGGAACAGAACGTTCCCGTCCACAGCGTGATCCGCCAGCCAGGCGTGGCTTCCCCGAGACAAGCGACCGGTCAGCATGACACCGCCGTCGCCCGCGAGGTCGACCGCCGCACCGAGCAGCGGGTGACCGGCCGCACTCTGGCCCAGGCCGACCGGGTCCCCGCTGACCTCACCCTCAAGCCAGTAGCGCTGGCGCTGGAAGGCGTAGGTCGGGAGGTCGACGCGCTGGACGGCGCGGCCGGCGAAGGCCGTACGCCAGTCGACGGGGACGCCGCGCTGCCACAGGCGGGAGAGGGCGGTGGTGAAGGTCTCCACCTCGTCCCTGTCCCGGCGGGTGGAGGGAACGAACGCGGCTGTGGTGTCCTCGGCGTCGAGGCACTCGGCACCCATCGCCGTCAACGTGGCGTCGGGACCCAGCTCCAGGAACGTCGACACCCCGGCACGACGCAGCGCGGTCACTCCGTCGGCGAACCGCACCGCCTCCCGCACATGCCGCACCCAGTACTCGGCCTCGGTGACCTCAAGCTCCGCCAGCTCACCCGTCACGTTCGACACCAACGGAATGCGCGGCGCGTGGAAGGTGATCTCACCCGCGACCTGACCGAACTCGGCCAGCATCGGCTCCATCAGACGCGAGTGGAACGCGTGCGACACACTCAGGCGACGCGTCTTCACCCCGTCCTGGCCGAAGCGGTCGGCGACCTCGTCCAGTGCCTCGACCGGACCGGCGAGGACCACCGATATCGGGCCGTTGACGGCCGCAATGTCGACATCCGCGACCGTGTCGAGCACGCCACGGACCTGGTCGAGGGTGGTCTGGACGGACAGCATCCCGCCGCCGGCCGGCAAAGCTTGCATCAACGACCCACGCGCAGCCACCAGCCGGCACGCGTCCGCCAGATCAAAGACCCCCGCCACATGCGCGGCGACGATCTCACCAATCGAATGACCGGCCACGAAGTCAGGACGGACACCGAAGGACTCCGCCAGCCGCCACGCAGCCACCTCCACCGCGAACAGACCAGCCTGCGTGAAGACGGTCTGATCCAGCAGAGCAGCCGTGTCACTACCGGGCTCCGCGCCCAACACCTCGGCCAGCGGACGCGGGAGCAGCCCGTCAAAGCCCGCACACACCTCGGCAAGCGCCTCAGCGAACACCGGGAACCCAGCCGCAAGCCCAGCGCCCATCCGCGCCCGCTGCGCACCCTGACCCGTGAACAGAACAGCCAGACGCCCCTCGACCATCTCCTCGCGTGAGCCGCCGCCGTCGGCGAGCTCACGCAGAGCAGCGGCCAGGTCCTGGGGCTCGCTGCCCCAGACCACGGCTCGGTGCGACAGCTCAGCTCGACCCGAGATCAGCGACCAACCCACGTCCGCCGCGTCCAGCTCAGCCGCCACATCCGCGAGGCGCCCGGCCTGGGCGGCAAGCGCGTCCGTGCTCCGGGCAGAGATCACCCACGGAACGGTCGGCAGCCGGTCTCCGGGCAGCACGACCTCACTCGACACCGCGCCGTCGTCCGCCGGCGCCTGCTCCAGGATCACGTGCGCGTTCGTCCCGGACGCGCCGAACGACGACACACCCGCCCGACGCGGACGGCCACCCGTCTCCGGCCACTCACGCGCCTGTGTCAGCAGCTCCACCGAGCCCGCCGACCAGTCGATGTGTTCCGAGGGCGCGTCCACGTGCAGCGTGGAAGGCAGGACACCCTCGCGCATCGCCATGACCATCTTGATGACGCCCGCGACACCCGCCGCCGCCTGGGCGTGGCCGATGTTCGACTTGATCGACCCCAGCCACAACGGCCGGTCCTCCGACCGCCCCTGCCCATAGGTCGCGATCAGCGCCTGCGCCTCGATCGGGTCACCCAGGGTCGTGCCCGTCCCGTGCGCCTCCACCGCATCCACATCAGCCGTCGACAAACCAGCACTGCTCAACGCTTGCCGGATCACCCGCTGCTGCGACGGACCATTCGGCGCCGTCAAACCATTCGACGCACCATCCTGGTTGATCGCCGAACCCCGCACCACCGCCAGCACGCGGTGCCCGTTGCGCCGCGCGTCCGACAGACGCTCCAGCAACAGAACACCGACACCCTCACTCCACCCCGTCCCGTCCGCCGCTGAAGCGAAGGACTTGCACCGGCCGTCCGCCGACAGTCCACGCTGCCGGCTGAAGTCGATGAACGTCGCGGGCGAGGCCATGACGGTGACACCACCCGCGAGCGCCATGTCGCACTCGCCCTGTCGCAGCGCCTGGGCCGCCAGGTGCAGCGCCACGAGCGACGACGAACACGCCGTGTCCACCGTCACCGCCGGACCCTCAAGACCGAACGTGTAGGCGAGGCGACCCGAGACCGCGCTGCCCGAGGTGCCGATTCCCAGATATCCCTCGATGTCCGAGGGAACCTGACCGAGACGGCTGACGTAGTCGTGGTACATCGAGCCGGCGAACACACCGGTCCGGCTGCCGCGCACCGCGTCAACCGAAATACCAGCCCGCTCGAACACCTCCCACGACGCCTCCAGCAGCAGCCGCTGCTGCGGATCCATCGCCAACGCCTCACGCGGCGAAATACCAAACAACTCCGCATCGAAATCAGCCGCGTCATACAGGAACGCACCCCGCCGCGTGTAACTCTTCCCGAAAGCGTCCGGGTCGGGGTCGTACAACCCCTCATCCCAGCCGCGATCCACCGGGAAATCACCCACCGCGTCGCCGCCCGCGGCGACCAGACGCCACAGATCCTCAGCCGAGGAAATCCCACCCGGGTAACGGCACGCCACCGAGACAATCGCCACCGGCTCGTCCAACCCACCCGACGCAGTCGACGTGGGAGCCCCCGCCAAGGCGTCGGCGCCGCCATCCGGCCCCATCAGTTCGTCGAGGACGTACCGGGCCAACGCAACCGGCGTCGGATAGTCAAACACCAACGTCGCCGGCAACCGCAGCCCCACCACCTCACTCAACCGATTCCGCAACTCCAACGCCAACAACGAATCAAACCCAAGATCCTTGAACGCCCGCTCCGCACCCACCACATCACCCGACA
>NZ_JBQQBZ010000080.1:0-4517 GCF_052245655.1 Streptomyces sp. 4N509B | reverse complement strand
GTTCTGGATGATGATGTTGCTGGCCTCGCGGATGTGGATGCCGATCTGGTCGAACGTGGCCCCACTCCCGACGCCGATGATCGAGACGTTGCTGATCTGCTTGAGCTCGATCACGTCCTCGGCGGTGTTACAGCTGTCACCCGAGACCTTGCTGGTGTTGCCGTGGTTGATCGTCCCCTCGACCTCGATGGTGATCGGGGTGTCCTCGCTGGCCCGGTTGCACAGGGCCTCGTGGATCGCGGTACCGGTGGTCGCACGGACGGTCTCCCCGCCCTCGCCGCCGGTGGTGCCACCGTTCTGGGTCGCGTAGCCGCTCGCGCTGCCGGTCACGGCGGAGGCCTGGGACATCGACAGCACCAGGCCCGTGGTGGTCGCGACGGCCAGCGCGGCCACGACCGCGGGGATTCGCCTTGCTGCTGTTCGCTTCATCTCGTCCGCTCCTGCGGTGCTCGAAGGTGGGGGGATGGTGGAGCTGGGTGCGGTGGTCGCCTCGTCGGGCCGTCGGGCCGTCGGGCCCGACCTCGCGCCGGCGCGGACGCCGGAGTCCGTGCCGCCGTCGTCCAACGGTCGAACGCGGTGCCGGACGCGACGCCGCGACGGGCGACGGCGTTGGGTCGCCGAGGGGCTGGTCAGCCCATGATCCGCTGGCCGCCGAAGGTCACGACGAGGCTGCCGTCCTCGGCGAAGGACCAGGCCAGTTCGCCGGAGTAGTCGGCGCACGCGGGCCCGTTGCCGGTCTCCTCGTCCCAGAACTGGTTGGAGCCGTCGTCGTCGCCGATGATCCGGTCGTTGTCCCCGCTGTCACAGGAGACGTTGCGGGAGAACGTCGAGGAGCCGTCGTCGAAGTTGAAGTTGCGCTCCGTGTTACCGACGCTGACGTTGTCCGACACGGACATCGAGCCCGGGTTGCGGTTGTAGGTGAACCCGTGCTTGCCGTTGTTGACCGCGACGCTGCCGGTGACGACGTGGTCGACCGCGATGTCGTCGCCGCCGAGCTTGTAGCCGTTGCGGTCACCGTTCCCGGCCTGGCTGCCGTCCGAGAGTGTGCCGTTGGCGTAGGCCAGGGTGTTCTCCAGGGTCACGGCACCGATGGGCCCGTCGGCCGACTTCGTGTAGAGGTCGTAGCCGTCGTCGATGTTGTGGTGGGAGACGGTGTGGCGGAAGACGTTGCCGGGGCCGACGGTGAGCTTGGGGGCGAAGCCGTCCGCGTCCTCACCGTCGGAGTCGGCGTTGTCGTGCGACTCGGCGCTCAGGATGAGGTTGTGCGACGGCCACTGGTCCTCGGGGGCGCCGGCGACCCAGCGGGAGAGCTGGAGGCCGGTGTCGCGGTTGAAGCGGGTGACGGTGCGCTCGACGACGTTGTGGTGGCCGGCGACCAGGATGCCGTTGTCGCCGGCGTGCTCGACGACGATGCCGTGGAGGTGCCAGTACGAGGCGACGAGCGCCAGCCCGCGGTTGGCCGGGTCCTCCGCCTGGGCGGAGAAGTTCAGGACCGGGGTCTCTCCGGGGTAGGCGGACAGCGTCGTGCGGGCGTCGGCGGTGCCGTCGCTGCCCTCGATGACGACCGTCTCGGAGAAGCCGTAGGTCCCGTCGCGCAGGTAGATCGTGCCGCCGGGCTCGACGCGGCCGAGCGCCGAGCCCAGCGTCGTCGGGTCCGACTCCGTTCCGGCCGCGCCGTCGGCGCCGTCCGGCGCCACGTACAGCGCGTCGGCCCGCACGACGGAGCCCGTGTCGGCCGGATCGGTGGCGCCGGCCATCGCACCGGTGCCCAGCAGCCAGGCGGTCATTCCGCCGACCACTGACACCGCCACTGCGGCTGACCAGCGGCGTTGCCCCGCGAAGCGGCGCGCTCGTGACATGAGCCCAAGTCTCCTGACCGGGAGCCGGTGTGGGGGAGGGCCGCGCGGGCCCGTGCCGAGGGGAGACCGGGCGCACGCGGGTGGCCGTCGTCTGGCGGGGCGCCCGCGCGGACAGGCCCACGAGGCGACGACCGGTGCTGCACAGCGCGAGGCGGGGCGGCTCCCGAGTGCGACTCCTCGGCTGCGACGTGCGGTGCGGTCAGGGCGCGGGAGTCCCGCGCCCCTCACGCGTCGTACCGGCGACAGGATAGGGACGGGTGGTAAGACAATTCAGCGCACCACGGGGACAATACAGCTCTCGGGCTTCTGACCAGCGCGTTCAAGGTGCGCACGGCGCCTGGACGAACGGCCCCGTCCGTTCGCCCGGAGCAGGTGCTCTCACGCGCTGTCACCGCGCTTCGCCGCCGCGGGCTGGAGAGTGACGTGCCGTCCCACGGCGTGACGCCGCCGTCGACGAGGCCGGTGAGGCGCCCGTCAGCCGAACAGCCACTCGCCGAGGGTCCGTGCCCGGTCGCGGCGGAGCCGCGCTCGGGCGTCGTCGTCCAGCTCGCGCGGCCTGACCCGGGTGAGGGGGGTGGCCAGCACCTCGGGCCGCAGCACCCGCAGGCCGTGCAGGTCGAAGACCTCGGCCCAGCGGGGCGGTTCGTGGAAGCGCAGCTCGCCCGAGCCGGGGAACGGGGGAGGGGAGGCGAAGGCCACGAAGCCGGTGTGCGGGTGGCACAGGATCCGGTGACGTCGCACGCGGTCGCTCATGGCCGCGGAGTGGAAGGCGGGCGTGACGGCGGCCTCGGTCAGCTCGTAGAACGTCACCCCGGGGGTGCGGCGCGCCGCCTCGTGGCACGCGGCGCGGAAACGTGTGGTGTGCAGCGGGTCCTCGCCCGTCGTCGCGGCCACGGGCCCATGCTCTCACCCCGCCGGTGGGTGGGGGGACCGAGCGGGGAGGGCGCACAGGCCGTCGGCGCGTCGTGGTGCGTCACAGCAGGGTCAGCTGCGCCGCACCGGGCTCCGCGTCCGCCTCCGCGTCCGTCGTCGTGCCGCCGCCGGCACCGACACCGGACCCGGCGCCGGACCCGTTCCCGGCTCCGTGGCCTCCCGCGTCGCCGGACCGGGCGGGCAGCGCGCGGTGTGCTCCCGGGTGGACCGGCCCCATGCCGTACTCGGCCGCGAGCTCGTGGACCTGGCGCGTGACGCGTCGCTGGTACCAGCGGGGCGCGTAGGACCCCTCCCGGTACAGCGCCCGGTATCGCCGCACCAGGTGCGGGTGGTCCCGTTCGAGCCAGGCCATGTACCACTCGCGGGCCCCGGGACGCAGGTGCAGCACGAGTGGCGTGACCGAGGTGGCGCCGGCCGCCGCGATGGCGCGGACGGTGGCGCGCAGCTGCTCGGGGGAGTCCGACAGGTACGGCAGGACCGGCGCCATCAGCACCCCGCAGCCGACGCCGGCCTCGGCGAGGGTCCGCACCACGTCCAGGCGCCGCTCGGGAGCGGGGGTGCCGGGCTCGACGGTGCGCCACAGGGAGGGGTCGACGAAGCCGACGGAGACGGAGATCCCGACGTCCGTGACGTCGGCGGCCTGCCGCAGCAGGGGGAGGTCGCGGAGGATCAACGTGCCCTTGGTCAGGATCGAGAACGGGTTGGCGTGGTCGCGCAGCGCGGAGATGATCCCGGGCATCAGCCGGTACCGTCCCTCCGCCCGCTGGTAACAGTCGACGTTGGTGCCCATCGCGATGTGTTCGCCCGTCCAGCGCCGGGCGCCGAGCTCGCGGCGCAGCAGCTGGGGCGCGTTGACCTTGACGACGATCTGGCTGTCGAAGCCGAGGCCGGTGTCGAGGTCGAGATAGCTGTGACTCTTTCGAGCGAAACAGTAGACACAGGCGTGCGAGCAGCCGCGGTACGGGTTGACGGTCCAGGTGAAGGCCATGCGTGAGGTGCCGGGGACGCGGTTGACGATGGAGCGGGCGCGCACCTCGTGGAAGGTGATGCCCCGGAACTCCGGGGTGTCGAACGTCCTGGTCACGACGTCGGTGCCGAAGAGCGCGGGAGCGGACTCGGCCGCCGTGTCGCTCAGGTTGTTCCAGCGCATCGTGGGCCTCCTGCGGCGTGGGCGCCTCCCTTGGGGACAGGAATAGAACACATGTTCGCACGGAGCCTGTCAACCCGATTCCCCTCCCGCGGCGTCCCGATGGTTGGCTTGGATCCCGTGCCCGACACCGGCACGGGCACGTACGGCGGAACGACCGCAGGAGGAGAGCCATGGCGCAGATCGAGGTCGTCGCGGAACGGGACGTCGCGGCCGAGCCGAACGACGTGTTCGACGCGATCGCCGACTACACGGAGGTGCACCCGAGGCTGCTGCCCGAGCAGTTCACGGACTACGAGGTCAGGGAGGGCGGCGACGGCGAGGGCACGGTGCTCTTCTTCCGCTTCCACGCCACCTCGCGCCGGGTCCGCGAGGTGCTGTGCGACATCACCGAGCCCGCCGAGAACGAGCTGGTCGAGACCGACCGCAACTCCACCCTCGTCACCCGGTACGTCGTCACCCCCGCGCCCAACGGGGGCGCCCGCGTCACCATCCGCACCACCTGGGAGGGCAGCGGCGGCGTCGGCGGCTTCTTCGAACGGCTCTTCGCGCCCCGCGCGCTGAGCGGCGTCTACGAG